>NZ_JAAHGK010001718.1:0-1225 GCF_010672505.1 Okeania sp. SIO2B9
TGGCGAGTCAATATGATTGCTGCCTTGAATCAGAAGCAGTTGTTTGCCACCTTCACTCTAGAAGGAGCCTGTAATCGGGAGGTGTTTGAGCTTTGGCTAGAGACCGTCTTGATTCCAGAATTGAAGTTGGGGCAGGTCATCATTATGGATAATGCGAGCTTCCATAAAGGGGGGCGCATTGAGGAGCTGCTCCAAAGCGCAGGCTGTGAGCTGTTGTACCTCCCCCCTTATTCCCCAGACCTCAACAAAATTGAGCAATCCTGGTCTTGCTTAAAAAGTCGAATTCGCCAGCAAATCGACCAACATGAAACGCTGCGTGATGCCATCGAAGCCGTCCTTAAAGCGTCCTAACTTTTATGGCACTTGCTATAGATACAACTAGTTACACAACAGCTTCCCCTCGCTTGTTAGCCAAGCCAGCCAGATAGAAGCTGAGACCCACAACTGCTGTCACCCCTTAGAGGTTGTTTGAAAAAGCGGGTGTACAGAAAGAAAAGCTCTCTGTGTTGAAGCTGGAAGTATCACCAGACCAGCCTTCAGAGAGCCATGTCAAAAGCATATCCGAGCAACCTGACTCAAGCTCAATACGAGCTACTCCTGCCACTGCTGCCCCATCCGAAAAAGCAAGGCCGACCTCGCCAAGTCAGCTACTGGGATGTTCTCAACGCCATCTTGTATCTGCTGTGCGAAGGCTGTACCTGGCGCGGACTCCCCGGTGACTTCCCAGCTTGGCAAACCGTTTACAGCTACTTTCGAGGCTGGACTCAAGATGGAACCTGGCTTGCTATCCATGACCATCTCTACCGACTCAGCCGCTTAGCCGAAGGACGACGAGTTTCTCCGAGTGAGGTGATTGTCGATAGCCAAAGTGTCAAAAGTGCCACGATGATTAACCAGCAGGTGGGCCACGATGCGGCTAAGAATACAAACGGGCGGAAGCGTCATCTGACAGTAGATACGCTCAGCCTAGTCCTACGAGTGTTGGTCACTGCGGCCGATGTTCCTGAACGAGATGGAGCCAAACTGGCGTGACGACCGCCGGATTGACGCCGCCAAAAACCAACTGGGCCCGCCCGATCACCGAGCCGCCATTCTACGGCTATTCGCTGCGCACCGGCGTGACCTTCACCTATCTGGGGCTCAAGGTTGATGAGACCGCGCAATGTTCGATCGGAAACCGGCCCGTCACCAATCTCTGGGCCGCCGGGGAAACCATGGCCGGGTC
>NZ_JAAHGK010001719.1:0-1220 GCF_010672505.1 Okeania sp. SIO2B9
TATTTTTCCTCATAGCACGTAGAAGTGCTATGAGGAAAAATGATAAACTAAGTTGGGTAATTTGCACGCTGACTTTCATCTTCGGTTTCTATTCACACCTGTTTTTTGTATTTGTTGCTTTTGGTTACTGCTTGTATATACTTTCGCTTGGCCTCAAGCAAATTCGTTCTTACTTAGTTCCTTTTCTTGTCAGTATGTCAGTTGCTTTCGTAGCATTTCTCCCTTGGATAATTGTGATCTTGACAAGTATCAATGAAATTCAAGAAAAGACACAATGGGTAAGTAGTCGAAACTCCAATATTTCTATTTTGATCAGAGGTTTGCTCAATAGCTTAGGTAGTTGCTTTTTAAATTGGAATAATTCCGTTCCTAGAATAGAGCCTTATTCTAGTTATTTAATCTTTGGTCTTGTTGTTATATCTTTATACTTTCTGATTCGATTTACACCCAGGAGAGTTTGGTCATTAGTAGTGATCTCAATTGTATTGACACCTCTAGTTCTGGTAACTGCCGATCTAATTTTGGGTGGCGGACGCTCTTTGCAATCTAGATATCTACTTCCTTCTCTATTATTCGTGCAAATTTCTGTCGCCTATTTCCTGACTAAATGTATTATCTTTTCATTCTACGCTTGGGAAAAAGTATTTTGGAGATTTGCATATCTAACAATGGTTTTCGTTGGAGTTATATCAGCCATCACGATCGCCAAAACACCAGGTTGGGATTACCTAGAACAAGGCAGAACAGCAAATGCATTAAATTTAAAGATGGCTCCACTGATTAATGTTGCAAATCGTCCGGTTGTTATGAGTGAAGCTACGCACAGTTTTGTTTTAGGTTTGAGTCATTTGGTCAATAAAGATGTTGACTTCCAAGTGATAAATGATGTTGAGGCAAGTGAATTTTCAAGTTATTTTAATATACCGGAGCTAGCGCAAAAGTATGAAGAAGTGTTCATATACCTTCCAGATAAGCAGTTCAAATCATTTGTTGAACAGGAACAAGGAGGGGAGCTAGAATCTGTTTTTGATAATAAGTTATATCGTTTGAAAAGGGCTTGATTTTCAACAATTAATAATTCAGGACTTACGCAAATTTACTTTTAAACCACCATCTGTAGGTTATTTATGGTATTTGCCCTCGCTATATATATAATATATATAGAGTCTCTGTGTAAGTCCTGTAATTAATAATTACCTCTCCTTGAAAAGAAGAAGATT
>NZ_JAAHGK010000172.1:0-8125 GCF_010672505.1 Okeania sp. SIO2B9
CAATTTTGATGGCAATTGTATCTGAATCTTCAGATATCAATAACAACATCACTTTCCCTTGAGAGTTTTTTGTATAAGAATTTTTCCAAGAAAATTCCACTGATTCTTGTTGAATACTTCCTGAAACTATGGGATAATTATAATCCAACAAGATTGATGGTGCTATAGATACCTTTTTGCCTTTCCAATAATATACTTTTTCCCTGCGCTCGACTTTAATTTCGCTAGGGTCAACATATATAATGGCTGCTAAAATATCTAAAGGAATTGCAAAGAAATTTCCCTCCATGCGAAAAACCAATAATTTTGTAATTGTTAAAGTCCATGGCAGTCTCAGAATAAATTTTGTCCCTTGACCAAGTTGGGATTGAATAGTAATATTTCCTTTCAATGATTCTATTTGACTGTAAACTGATTCTAATCCCATCCCTCTTCCTGATAAATCGCTCACTTTTTTTGTAGTTGAAAAATCAGGATAAAATAATAATTTGTATAATTGTTTAGTGGATAATTTAGCAGCTTCAGTGACAGAAAAAATTTTTTTTTGTATAGCTAGATTCCGAATTTTATTAACATCTATACCCCGACCATCATCTCGAATTTCTATGTAAGTATAATTCCCTTGATAATAAGACTTAATAGTGATTTGTCCTTCTTTTGATTTACCATTACTTTGTCTGATTTCTGGGGGTTCGATACCATGATCGAAAGCATTTCTGACTATATGAACCATAGGATCGTACAATTTCTCTAAAACTACTTTATCAATTAGAGTATTCATCCCCACTAATTCGAGTTTGACCTGTTTTTGCTTTTGCACTGACAAATCTCTAATCATTCTAGGAAATCGATTCAATAATGATTCCACAGGTAACATTCGAGTTTTTGTGAGATTATTTTGTATTTGCTGTAAGGTTTGTTGTCTTTTTTTGACAACTTGTTGACTTTGCTGATGTAGTAGTTTAATGTCATTCACAGCTTCGCCTACTTGAGCAATTTCTTCTAATAGATTTGGCAGTATATTTACCAGATATGCTAGTTGATTATTCTGAGAATTGGGGGATTTATTTAGTTGCTCTGAAAAAGTCTTCATATCTTGAAGTTTCATCATTAACTGATGAAATTTTTGCCACCCTTTTTCTAAAGTTCCTATTGAAGCTTGAGATTGTTGATTTTGGAGAATAAAACTATTATCTTGAGTGGCTAATTCTCCCAGCAAATTATTCAGCATTTCCAGACGGTTGATATCTATCCTGACACCCAAAGAAGATGAGGATGTGGAAGTAATTTGCTTTTGCTGAATTTGTTTCTTTTGATTAGCAACTCCCGGTGCAGAAACTTGTTTTTGAGAAATATTTACTGATGAGGTCGCACTATTAGATGTTTTGACATTTTCTGTTTCCACTGCAACTTCAGATTTTTGAGGGACAACAGCTTTTACTGCTTGAGTTGGTTGATTAACTTGTTTTCTCTTAGCAGTTGTTTCTACCTTTCGAGATTTTAGTGGTTTTGTTAGTTTGACCAATGTGGGATTTAGATTCCCTCCTTGAGTGCGATCGCCTGCCAATACTGCTTTTTGCCCTGCCCAAAAATCTGCTAGAGCTAGTGTACCAATTTTTTTTATGTATTTTGGATTTACTTCCAAAGCTTTGATCGTAGTTTGAGCAATAGAAGTAAACCCAGGCAAATTTAGCATTGTCCCTAAAGTTGCAAATACTTCAGCTTGTCTCTTCAGTTCATCTTTAATGGATAAACCACTGTCAGTGCTATTCTTTCCAGCCAATAAATTTTCCCAACGATGCAAACCAGAGGGTATTTCTTCTGTAAACAGAAATTTAGTCATATCACCTTCTTCCATCGATACTTCGGGAAATTCTGCTGCTTCTTCTAAAGAATGTCCAAGTTTCTTTTCTATCTGCTCAAAAACTTGTTTGGCCTTAATAATAGAATTCTCTTGGTCATAGTTACCTGTTTCAATTTGTTTAACAGTAGGCGATCGCAAACAGTCAAAAGCTTGTAGCAGTAGATTTTCTAACTCTAGGTCAAAAACAGTATTTTCTTGATAAAGCGCTCTAATACTATTTTCTAAGTCGTGAGCAATTGTTTGAATTCCCATTAAACCAATACAAGCAGCACCACCTTTAATTGAGTGAGCTGCCCGCATTAGTTGATGTAGTTTTTGGAGCTCATGCTCTTGAGAGATATGTATTAATCCTTGTTCAAGAGTCTGTAGTAATTCTGTAGCTTCTTCTACAAAAAATTTGTAGGCTTGATCGTCAATTTCTATCATTATTTATAAAATCTAAATCCATAGGGAACAGGCAACAGGGAAGAAAATTTAAAGTATCACAGTGGGCAAACATTAAGTTTTTGATATTAATCTTAAATACAGCAGTTTCCTACCCTCTGGAAGTACATATATAGCAGAATAAAGAACCGAAAGACCGAAAAATCTGGCGTTGTCTGATTTTTAAGCTTTTGATATGTCCGCGCCCTTTGCTTCGACTGCTATATTGATGGTTTTAGGGAGTAGGGAACTTCTATATCTATAAAACCCACATTCCGCACGTCAATTTGTAATATACAAAGTAGCACAAAATTTCCTAGCCCCTAAGTATTTATACTCTATAAATTAAGTTAATTAGCCTTCGCGATGGTGCTCCGGACGATGCGGAGCACCATCGCGCCGTTTACCAGGAAACTGCTAAGTATTTGTACTTCATTTATTTCTCTGATTACCGACCATTATTTTCTCCTGAGTTCTGAGTTCTGAGTTCTGACTCCTGATTTTTTATACTATAGCAATGTGCGCTGGCATATTTACAAATTACAGGAGGTGTCCAATAGCTAAAAGTTTTATCTGATTCCTACCGAATGCTTGCGCAAACAGCTTTTTATCATTTTCTTTGTGGGTTTAATACCCCACCGTCAACGGGGGTGTTCAAAATTACTTGGGGGAGCGTAGACGCGGAGCGACTTGTCGAAGACTATCCCCATGTAATTCTCCTCCTCTCTCCTGTCTCCTGTCTCCTTCTTCAATCCCCCTTCCGGAGCTGTTGCCTTCCGGAGCTGTTGCCTGCGCACAGCGCTATACATTTTGAAGTGCATAATGTGGTATAAGACCATTTTAGAACTACATCCAAAGTTTCTTGGGGAGCGCTGAATGCTGTTTGCAAAGCATGACAAACGAAAACACTATTTAATTTACCTTAAACTCCGCCACACTCTTTTCTAAATCTCCTGCTACCTCTAGTAACTTAGAAAAAGACTCTGCAACATTCATAGATTGTTCAGAAGTTTGATTAGCGATGTTTGCCACTTCTTGCATTGTTTTTGACAGTTTGCTAGAAGTATTAGCTTGAGTGGTCGCAGACAAAGTAATCTCCTCTACCAACTCACTGATCTGTGCACTCACATCCAATAAATCAGTCAGAGTTTTTCGCGCTCCTTTAACTAACTGAGTTCCTACCATTACCCGCTTGCGACCTACTATCATTGCCTTGACAACTTTGCTAGTATCAGATTGCATTTCTTCAACAATTTGTTCTATTTCTTGAGTAGCACTAGCTGACTGTTCAGCTAGAGAACGTACTTCACTAGCAACTGTAGCAAATCCTTGGTCATCTTGCCCCGCTCTGGTTGCCTCTACCGAAGCATTCAACGCCAAAATATTTGTTTGATTTGCCAAATCATTAATCAAATTCAGCACCCGTGAAATTTTCTTAGAAGTTTCCCCTAAATTTTTCACCTTCCGAGCGGTTGCCTCCACTGTTTTTTGAATTACCACAATTCCCTCCACACTACGGTTCATTGCAGCATCACTAGTTTGCAGAATCTGATTTGCTTGCTGCACCTTAGCTTCTGCCTGTTGAGCATTAGCAGCTACTGCTTTAACCGCATTTGTCATTACCTGAATTTGTCCAAGAGCATTAGTAATAGCTTCTGCTTGACGATGAGCTTCACCAGACAATTTTTCAATTTCAGCATTGTTACCTTCAGTTGTTGAACTCACAATATTTGTTGCTGACTTCACCTGTAGTACCAACTGCTGTAAGTTTTCAATCGTGGCATTAAAAAAGTCAGCCACAGTACCCATGACACCTACTGTTACATTAGCTCGTACTGTCAAATCTCCATCAAAAGAATTTTCTATTTCTGTCAAAAAAGTTTCTATTTGATTTTCTAATAATTCTTTACCCTTTTTTTGCTCCTGAGAGATAGTTTCTGCTGTTTTCCGAGCCTGGATTACCTGTTCTAATAGGAGAGCTTGTTCCAGGGTAGAACCCACTTGTAAAGCCAGTTGTTTGAAAACTTGGACTTCTGAATCTTGCCATTGTCTTGTATCAGAACATTGATGAGCGCCTAATAAACCATAAAGTTTTTGACCTACTAAAATTGGCACTACCACATTTGCTTTCACCTGCCATTTTTCCAACTGTTCTCGGTGACAGTCTGTTAAATTTGCCTTGTTAATATCTTCTGTGACTTGTACTCGACCTTGACGATAGGGTTCTACATACTCAGCAGGGAAACAGGGAATTTCTGTTTCCATCTCTGCAATCTTTGAGCAATTAGGTTTGACTGACTCATAAATAATTTTACCTTCCCAGTTTTCATCGAAACGATATATGACAATACGGTCAGCTTTCATCAGTACCAGTGATTCTTCTACAGTAGTTTGGAAAATTTTTTCCAATTCTAGAGATTCCCGGATACGGGAGCTAATTTCACTGAGTAACCGCGCTTGTTGAGTCACTGCTTGTTGTTGCTGTAGCAATAATGCTTGGTCTAATGCGTAACCAACTTGAATAGCTAATTGCTTAATTAAGTCAATTTCTAATGCTCCCCAGTAGCGAGGGGCAGAACATTGGTGGGCGATTAATAAACCATATAACTTTTTATCTGTGATAATGGGAGCTACTAAATTTGCCTTCACATTGAACTGTTCTAATTGTTTAATATGGCATTCTGTTAATCCAGCTTCACGGATATCATTGGTTGGTTTAACTCTCCCTTTCAGATATGGCTTAATATAACCTTGAGCAAAGCATGGGTCTACAATTTCAGCTCCTAATGCTTCTGGAAATCCGACTGTTACTGATTCTGCTATTATTGTACCTTTCCACTGAGGATCGAATTTATAGACCATAACTCGGTCTGCTTGAATAGCTTCTTGCAGATCCTCGACTGTAGTGTTCAAGATGTCTTGAGGGTTAAGAGATTTACGAATATTGGAGCTGATTTGATTGAGGGCAATAGCTTGTTTTGTAGCGGCTTGTTGCTGTTGTAATAATGTTACTTGGTCAAGGGCAAAACCTACCTGGGTGGCTAGTTGTTTAGTAAAGTCAATTTCTGATTCTTGCCACTTACGAGGTGCAGAACATTGATGTACGATTAGCAAACCGTGAAGTTTTTGTTCGGCGATGATGGGAGCAACAATATTAGCTTTAACGGCAAAAGGTTTTAAAAGTTGGATATGACATTCTCCTAATCCTGCTTCATCAATATTCTCTATTGTGCTAATTCGTCCTCGCAGATATGATTTGAGATAATTTTTTTTAAAGCAAGGCTCAGATATTTTTTTACCAAAAGCTTGAGGCCAAGCTCGATCTACTGACTCGGCTACTACTTTACCATTCCAGTCAGCATCAAATTGATAAAGTATGACGCGATCGGCTTCTAATGTACCGCGGGCTTCTTCTACAATAAGATCAAAAATCTCTTCGGCATTCTGGGAAGTCCGGAGTTTGATGCCAATTTCGTTTAAAAATCGAGCTTGCTTGGCAGCAGCTTGTTGTTTTTGCAATAGGTATGTTTGTTCTAGAGCATAACCTATTTGAATAGCCAACTTGCGAATTAAGTCAATTTCTAATTCTGTCCAGTCTCTAGGCCCTGTGCATTGATGGGCAATTAATAGACCTATGAGTTTTTTTTCTACTACTACGGGAGCAACTAAGTTAGCTTTTACTTCAAAGGGCTTAAGCTGATTAATATGGCACTCTGTTAGCCCAGCTTCGTAAATATTTTCTGTGGCTTTAACCCGTCCCCTTTGATAGGGTTGAACGTAGCGATCGGCAAAGCAAGGATCGGTTATTTCTGCCCCTATAGATTGTGGCCAGTCACTATTAACTGATTCTGCAATAATTTTGCCTTTCCACTGGGTATCAAATTCGTATATTATTACTCTGTCACAATCAAGAGCTTCGCGAGTTTCTTCAACTGAAATAGTGAGAATTTCTTGAACATTTGAAGATTGACGAATCTGGAAATTGATGTAATTAAGTTTTTGAGCTTGTTCGGTAGCTATTTTTTGTTTTGTTAGTAGTAGAGCTTGGTCTACAGCATAGCCTAGCTGAGTAGCGAGTTGCTGAAAAAATTCTATTTCTGATTCTACCCATTGTCGTGGTTCAGAACAATGATGGGCAATTAATAAGCCTAATAATTTTCCGTTGGCAAGAATGGGAGCGACTAAGTTAGCTCTAACAGCAAAAGGTTCTAGTTGACTGATGTGACATTCTGTTAATCCTGCTTCGTAGATATCAGCAGTCGCTTTTACCCGGCCTTTTTGATAAAACTCTACATAACGGTCTGCAAAGCAGGGGTCGGTAATTTCTGCCCCTATAGCTTGTGGCCAGTCACTATTAACTGATTCTGCAATAACTGTACCTTTCCAGTTTTTGTCAAATTGATAAACTACTACTCTATCTGTTTGTAGGGCAGATCTGACATCTTCTACTACTGTTTTAAAGATGTCTTTTAAGTTGAGAGATTCCCGAATATGGGAAGTAATTTCGTTTAATAATTCTACTCGTTCGGCTGCTGCTCCTTCTTTTTCTATTAATACTTGAAGTTGATTAATTCTGACATCTATATTAGCCTGTAAGGCACCTAAATCTTCTATTAAAGTATTAGTTTTTCCTTTGATTCCTAATGATTTTTGATTAGTATCCTGTTCCCACACTTTTACTGGAACAATTGCTAATGATTCATTATTTCCTTGAGTATTTACAGTTTTTTGATCAGATTTGTTGTGGAAATTTTGGCTCATATTTTGCGTTCTATTTTCTGATTGGTTGGTTTTTATAAAATTTGTCTGTGCCATAATTTTAGTTGTATTAATTATCAATAATTACTAATTATTTAACGGCTCTTGCTAATTTTTTTGTCTGATTTTTATTTCTTTGCTTTTTCTAAATATTGAATAATTTTTTCAATATCTACAATCATCATTTTTTCTCCCTCTGAGTTTGTACAAGTTCCCTTGATAAATTTTGCTACAGGAGAATTAACTTTTTTTTGTTTCAACAGGGTAATATTTTTAGTCTCAATATTTATCAACTCACCTACTTTTTGTACTAAAATACCTAGATAGTTATCTTTATATTTTACTTTTACTACCCGAAGTTTTTCCTGATTGTATCCAGTAGATAGTAAAGGATTAAATCCCATCAAATAAGCAATATCAATTAACCATATAATCTCGCCATGCCACTGAAAAACTCCTGCAACTACAGTTGGCATACCTGGTATTTGTAAGACTTTTCCGTAGTCTAAGGTCATAACTTCATCTAGGTCATCAGTAGATAGTATAGTTTGTAAAGTCCGATCAATTTCTATACATAAATATTGTGTGCTACGGAATAATTGTTGTTTTTGCATTGACTTTAAGTGAAGACTTTAGTCATAAAAATTTATTTTTGTTAAACAACTATGTTATATCATGTTCCCCCAGAGGGGGAACATGATATTAAACAACTAATCGTCTTAATGTTGCTACAACTTCTTCTCGATTAATTGGTTTTGTCACATAAGCAGATGCACCTTGCTTCATACCCCATTTTTGATCTATTTTCCCTGATTTATTAGAACAAATAACAATTGGTATATGAGCTGTATTTTCTTGATTTTTTAGTTCCCTACACAGTCCATAACCACTTTGACCAGGTAATACCACGTCTGTTAAAATTGCGTCAAAAGTTTTTTGATTCAGCAAAGCTTTAGCTGCCTCTGCTGTGGTTACGCTCAATGCATCAAATCCTGACTTTTGTAGACATTCAGTCAAAATACTAGCTTCAGTTGGGTTATCTTCTACAATTAATATACTTGCTTTCATAACTTTCTAATA
>NZ_JAAHGK010001720.1:0-1219 GCF_010672505.1 Okeania sp. SIO2B9
ATTTTTTACAGCAGATCGGTGCTTTTCAAGGGATGGAAGATGATGATCAAGCAGAACAAATTAATTTAGAAGTTTTTGAGCAAAAGTTAGAGGAAATTTTCAATACAAGTAATTTCAAAGTTAATCAAAGTAATTTAAAATCTTTTTTTAAATATCTCAAGCAAAATCTTGAATTTCCTTGTTTAGTAACAGGAATAGAAGAATTTGAGTGGGAAGTATATTATACTATGGGTCCAGGGAGTAAAAAAGAATATCAGAAGCTGAAGAAGAAAAAACCATCCTATACAGATGTGTTTAATCTGCTAAAGTTAGATGATAAATTAGATTTAGAGTCTGGAATCTTAGCAGAATTGGAGCGCACTACAGATAGTCAAAAATTTATATTGCCACTAGCTGAATTAGAAGCTGTTATGGAAGATTCTGAGAATGCTGAATTGTTAGAAGATTATTCTATGTGGTTTTTTACTTATCTATAATAAATTGAAAGTGGCCCTAAGAACTAAGTAGGGTGTGTGACGGTACGCTTACAATTTAATTTATGGAATAATGGTCGGTTTGACACCTCACGAACCGCGTGCTGTTGGATAGTGCATTACGTAACACCCTTGGTACCCTACGCGGTCTTATATTTATTTGACAAACACTCTCTAAAGTGCTGTTGAAAGATATATAAGGTGTAATATCAAGTCTGGTAGCATCAGTATTGTAAAGGTAAGGAAGGACCGAAGTTGGAAGAGGGAAGAAGGCTTTAGTTATCTAGAACGGAAGACTTAAAAGTCCAAAAAAACTTAAATTTTTTGTAGATATTCACCCTTGGGTTTATACATAACGATACCAGCGGACATGATATAACTACACACTCAAATATCGAAATCATTTGATATCATTTGATATCAATTGTTAATCTTTTCACCAGTTGGTGTATTTCCTGGAATAATTGCAAAGTTTTTGGCTAAACTTTTACACCTTTTTCTAATCAAATTACTTTAATAATTAAAACTAGATTTTATTTATTATATGAAGGATAAATATAGCAGAAGGAAGAAGGAAGTTGGAAAAATTTGTGTTGTCTAAATTTTAAGGTTTTAACATTTTAAAACCTAGCTAATTAGGAGTACGAATGTGCTTCATATTCTAACTTTAAGATATCTAATAGCAAACGTAGAATAAAGAATGTTACGAATTAATTTTGGCCATTAAAAGACTTTACAGTAGATAT
>NZ_JAAHGK010001721.1:0-1217 GCF_010672505.1 Okeania sp. SIO2B9
CCTAAAACCTCATTTTGTGCAACATAACATAAAATTGGTGTAAGTTTTATACCAATTTTATGTTATGTTGCACAGAATTATGAAATTTATTAATTCGTCTGTCTTAATCTATAGTCAACTCTGATTAAAATATTATTCTATGCAACTTCATATTAATTTTGTTTACAGTTTTATTTTTTTAATGCCATACAACTCTATGAATACTTGCTTTTTTTAAGTTGCAAACCGATATGATTTTGATTGTAAATAATTAACTCTATCTCTGAAATTATAATCTTTAATATTTAAGTTAATTCCACAGGATATTCAGTTTCATCAACTTCTGAATAATTATCTGGATCGTCAAAATCTGTATTTTCTAACTCTAATTCCTCAGTATTGTTTTCTTCTTGTTCAGCTTCTTCTTGTTCAGCTTCTTCTTGTTCAGCTAATGCTTGCCGATGAGAAACTTCAACTGCAATTTTGCTATCTTCTTCAGCATGATCGTATTTATCAGTGTCCTTAATATCAATTTTCCAGCCAGTGAGGCGAGCGGCCAGACGCACATTTTGTCCTTCCTTACCTATAGCCAAACTAAGTTGATCCTCAGATACCAAAATATGCGCTCTCCTTTCCTCTGGATCGATTAAACGAACTTCGTCTACTCTAGCTGGACTAAGGGAATTGGAAATATAAGTTGCAGGATCTGGAGACCAGCGAATCACATCTATTTTTTCTCCCCTCAGTTCATTCACAACTACCTGAATTCTCGATCCCCTCGCACCAATGCACGCTCCGACAGGATCTACATCTCTTTCTAGAGTATCAACTGCAATTTTAGTCCTCGGGCCAACATATCGGGATGGCGGATTTGCTTCCCTGGCTACTGCTACAATTCTCACTATCTCATCTTCAATTTCTGGGACTTCATTGGCAAATAAATAAACTACTAAACCAGCATCAGCTCTGGATACAAGTAACTGAGGCCCACGAGTTGAGCCTTCACATACTCGCTTGAGATAAACTTTGAATGTGGCATTAGCACGGTAGTTATCGTTGGGTAATTGTTCTCTCTTAGGTAGTTCAGCTTCTACTTCTGGTCTACCAAAACCACTACTTGCAGATAAGATAATTGATTGTCTTTCAAATCTTAGGACTTTTGCTTGAAGAACTTCGCCTTCTAAATCTTGAAATTCTTCTTGAATCATCTTGCGCTGCTGATCCCGTAGTTTTTGAGA
>NZ_JAAHGK010001722.1:0-1216 GCF_010672505.1 Okeania sp. SIO2B9
TCTTGAATAGGTGGTTCTTGACAATATTTACCTTCACCCTGACTCAGACTCACCCTGGGTCAAATAGACGCATAATCATGGAGAGTAACGTCGTAGTTAAGAGCTAATTCTTTCAACAATTTATCAAGAAAATTTTTAGAAAAACCTATTGTATGGTGAATATGAACATGAAATACTCCTAAATTTTGTAGATCTTGAATTAAAGTTTTCCCATCATTATTCAGATTATATCTTGCTAATAAATCCAACTTTGGATAAGTTAATTCAACCCAATCTTTTGATTCAGCATCTGGTTTAAGAATTAGACTCTTTATATTTTCTGAATCCAAAATATAAACTAAATCTTGCAAATATTTTTCAGTGCCACCTCCCAAGTTATGATTAATCATTAAAATGAAGCGATCGCCACAACGTCTTAACCTTTCTAAATCAATATTTCTCCGTGCAGTAGCAAAAATATCTGACTTAATAAATTCCTGAATAACTAAATCATATTCAGGATATTTTTCAGCAATTAATTTCATACTACGATTGATTAAATTAATCTTATCACCAACAAAAGATTGACTGCCAACGTGCTGAATAAATACTCCTGTTGCTGCAATATGTCGCCAACCTAAATCTAAAGCTCGTTGACACCAGTCAACTTCTTCTCCATATCCTTTACCCCATGTTTCAGCATCAAAATAACCAACTTCTCTCAAAGCATCACGGCGAATGTACAAACAAAAACCATGACCTGAAGGAACTTCAATCGTCACATTTTGATTAACTTGCCGACATATTTGAGCTAATTCTTCTAAAGTCAAATCTTTAGGTATATCTTCAGTTTCTTGACAATTAATAGGATAACTAAAAATTGTTGCATTATTACTAAAAGGTGTAGCTGTGGCAATTCTTTCTTCTTTATAGACCGCTTCTCGTAAATAGTCCAACCAATAATCTGTTACATAAGCATCTGAGTTTAGCAAGACAACATCTGACTGTGTATCAGACATCATTCCATTATTAACAGACTTGACAAAACCTTCATTTTCAGGGTGTTTAATCAATTTTATCTGACCTGAATTAGCTAACTCATCTAAATAAGTATGAATTTCTAGTTCAGGACTACAATCATTAATTACTGTGATTTTATATGGACGGTTTCGCTTAGATTGAATGACCCTTTCTAAACATTGTTGTGTTACTTTTAAATTTCTATATACTGGAACAA
>NZ_JAAHGK010001723.1:0-1215 GCF_010672505.1 Okeania sp. SIO2B9
TAAGTATCAGTCACGTCGATGGACAGGTAGGAGTACTGGAATACCGAGGCATTAATATTCAGGAACTGGCAAAAAAGAGTTCTTTTCTGGAAACAGCATATTTATTAATTTGGGGCTATCTTCCTAGCAAAGAAGAATTAGAAAGCTTTGAGCATGACATTCGCTATCACAGAAGAATTAAGTATAGAATTCGGGACATGATGAAATGTTTTCCAGAAACTGGACATCCAATGGACGCTCTACAGACTTCAGCAGCAGCTTTAGGTTTATTTTATTCTCGCCGTGCCCTTGATAACCCAGAATATATTAGGTCTGCAGTCATCAGGTTACTGGCAAAAATTCCAACTATGGTAGCTGCTTTCCAGTTAATGCGTAAAGGTAACGATGCTGTACAGCCAAAAGATGACCTGGACTATGCAGCCAACTTCTTATATATGCTGAATGAACGGGAACCCGATCCATTAGCAGCACAGGTATTTGATGTTTGTCTGACCCTCCATGCTGAACATACTATTAATGCTTCTACATTCTCAGCTATGGTAACTTCTTCTACTTTGACAGATCCTTATGCAGTTATAGCTTCGGCAGTGGGAACTTTAGCTGGTCCACTACATGGGGGTGCTAATGAAGACGTTATTACTATGTTGTCCGAAATTGGTTCGGTAGAAAATGTTAGGCCATATCTAGAAAAATGTTTGGAGACTAAGGCCAAAATTATGGGTTTTGGTCACAGAGTCTATAAAGTGAAAGACCCGCGAGCTATTATTCTTCAGGAACTGGCAGAAAAGTTATTTGAGAAGTTTGGCTACGACAAATATTATGAGATTGCTTTAGAGCTGGAAAAGGCTGTAGAGGAAAGATTAGGCCACAAAGGGATTTACCCAAATGTGGATTTTTATTCTGGTTTGGTTTATCGAAAATTAGGCATATCTAGCGATCTATTTACACCAGTATTTGCTATAGCTCGTGTAGCTGGTTGGTTGGCTCACTGGAAAGAACAGTTAACAGAAAATCGGATTTTTCGTCCTACACAAATTTATACAGGAGAGCATAATATTTCTTATACTCCTATTCAAGAACGTTAAGTAGGGTTTGCGTATGGAAAGTCTTTTTGCTCTTTGTAGGAGACAGGAGACAGGAGACAGGAGAATTTAGAGGAAGTAGGAGTAAGAATTGTCCCAAGATTGTTCTGCCCAACTATGCGCCTAAAATACT
>NZ_JAAHGK010001724.1:0-1215 GCF_010672505.1 Okeania sp. SIO2B9
TTACTAATAGCTACACCAACTGCTTTAGCAAGTCTAAATGATGATAGATTTGATGGTAATATTTTTGCCCTTTATGCGGGTAATGGTTCTCTTGTACCTGCTAGAGTAACATTAAACGAATCTCTCAAAAGTTCTAAACCTGCTCTATTAGTCTTTTTTCTAGATGATAGTAAAGATTGTAAACAATTTTCGACTGTAGTTTCTCAACTTCAAGCATTCTATGGTCGTGCTGCAAGTTTTATTCCTGTTAATGTGGATGCTATTATTACTCCTGTTACTGATGATTCTACAAAATCAGCTTATTATTATGAAGGATTTGTACCTCAAACTGTTTTAATTGACCAAGAAGGAAAAGTTGTTTTAAATGCTAAAGGTCAAGTTGCTTTTGAAAAAGTAGATGATGCTTTTCGAGAAGTTTTTGATTTATTACCTCGCTCTGAGTCTGTTGAACTTAAACGTAGAATTGTTAATGAGATAAATATTGAATTGAGTAATTAGATAAGCATTTCCTACGGACTGCTGCGCAAACAGCGGTCAGCTATCAGCTATCAGCTATTAATTCATTTATTACAGCGCTTTTCGCTCTTGATGAACCACATCTTAACAAGCAAAACCTTGTAGGGGGCGTTCCATGGAACGTCCTTACTGTAGTTTACCCAAATGAAAAACTCTGTAATTCATTGCCTTTAATGTCTTTTCGTCATTGCGACCGATAGGGAAGCAATCTCAAATCCTAGTCTTTCGTACTTCATGCATAAGTCCTGATACAGCAAATTCCACTTTGGTGAAGTACACCCATCGCGGGTAAGATGCTATTGCGGGCAAGATGCCCGCACTACAAACATTTGATTGTTAATATATGTAGCTCATATACACTATATCCTTGTGTTTGCTAATATTTAACCTTGCTTTCTCTCCTTTACCGAATAATTAAGGTTTAATGCCTCTCTTTTCAAGGAGAGATAATTATTAATTATTAATTATTAATTATTAATTGTTTAATGCCAATGTATTCTAAATTTTTACCAAAATTAACCGAAAGTCTGACTGAATCTACATCTATTTCTTTTGCTCAAAATATTCAGTATCAATCAATTTATACTCCTCTGATTTCTCAAACAATTAATACAAGTTTTGTCTCTCAAGGTGAAGGTAATACCCCGATTTTATTACTCCATGGTTTTGATAGTTCTATTTTTGAATTTCGTCGCCTTA
>NZ_JAAHGK010001725.1:0-1213 GCF_010672505.1 Okeania sp. SIO2B9
GTTAGGAGAGACTGTTGAAACCTATTTAGTGGGGAATATTGGTAGTAGTTTATCAAAGAGACATGCATTAGTTTCAGCCACAAAATTTGGTTCTGAAGAATTTCCTGATGGTATTGAAAGTGATGCTATTAATGCTGCTATGAATGGTAATAATGGCAAAGGGTTATATCAAAATTACAAAAGTGTGCCAGTAATTGGTGTTTATCGGTGGCTAAAAGAACACAATTTAGCATTACTAGCAGAAATACATCAAACAGAAGCATTTGCACCTGCTCGTCATCTAGCTACTTCAATTTTATTAGTAAGAAATATCCTAGCTATTTGTAGCAAAAACTTATCAATTTGGTATAACATGACAAAACAAAAACGAGTGCTGATTTTGGGAGGCACTGGAAATGGATGGAAACTGGCAGCTTTAGCTACTACAATACCGGGGTTAGAGGTAATAAATTCTCTGGCAGGTCGTACTCGTCAACCTTCGATCAAATTTACCCATACGCGAATAGGGAGTTTTGGTGGTGTGCCAGGGTTAACAGAATATCTACAGGCACAACAAATAGATTTGCTAATTGATGCAACTCATCCTTTTGCAGTACAAATTTCTTGGAATGCAGCGATCGCAACTTCAGAATTGAATATTCCTCATTTGATGCTCATCTCCCCACCATGGGAAAAAACAGAAGGCGATCGCTGGGTGGAAGTTGAAAATAAGCAAACTGTTATCGAAATTTTACCAAAATTAGCCCAACGAGTATTTCTGAGCATCGGTCGTCAAGAGTTAGCAAGTTATGCTCATCTCCAAAACCTCTGGTTTTTAATGCGGACTATAGATCCACCTAAACTGAATACCTTACTACCCCCGGGAAAACTATTGACTAAGCGTGGACCTTTTTCCTTATTAGAAGAGCGGTCGCTTTTACAAAAATATAAGATTGAAGCGATCGTTAGTAAAAATAGTGGTGGCGATGCTACCTATGCTAAAATTATTGCGGCGCGGGAATTAGGTATTCCAGTAGTAATGATCCAACGCCCTCCTCTTCCTGATGGAAAACAGGTAACTGATGTAGAAAGTGCAGTTTCTTGGCTCAGAATTTATAGTGATTGAGTCTTTTCTGCTTCATCAAACTAATACAAAACGTCATGTTTTGACATCTTCTAAAACTAGAATAGGGATGCTCCATCGAACACCCCTAAATTCTTGTTTATTAGACAT
>NZ_JAAHGK010001726.1:0-1212 GCF_010672505.1 Okeania sp. SIO2B9
TTGGAATTTATAATTTTTTCTTTTAAGAAGAAATCACAAATTAAGATGTAACTGCCTTTGCGTGAATTTGGTATAACTGATTCCATCGCACCAATTTTACAACAACAACACCCAGATGGAAATTATGCCATCGGGCAAGATAGTGGTATCTATTGGCGAGAAACAGAACCCCCCGAAAAAGGTGCAGAAGCACCAAATTGGTTTTACATTCCCGATGTACCACCACTATTAAACGGTGCAATTCGTTGTTCCTATTGTCTGTGGCGAGAATATATGGCACCTTTAATTGCTCTAGAATTTGCTATTGGAGACGGAACAGAAGAATTAGACAAAACACCTTTGTCAGTTTCCGAAGATGGTCAAACAACAAAACCACGAAAATTTTGGGTCTACGAGCAGATTATCAAAATAGATTACTACGGAATATATCTCATCAAAACTGGCAGTTTAGAAATGTATCATTTAGAGGATAAGTCTTATCGCTAGATGTCTCCTAATGAGCGCGGTCACTATTTCATTGAACCCCTGGGAATAGAATTAGAAAAATTGGAAGGTTCCTATCAAAATCAAAGTTTATCATGGTTGCGTTGGTGGGACTCTGAAGGTAATTTGTTGTTAACAGGAACAGAAAGAGCAGAAGTAGAAAAAGCGCGTGGCGATCGCTTTGCCAACCAAGCTGAACAAGAACGCCAACGTGCAGAACAAGAACGCCAAGCACGAAGAAATGCTATTCCTCAATTATTAGCAACGGGAATGAGTGTGGAACAAGTAGCACAAATTCTGAGTTTAACTGTTGAGGAAGTGAGGAAAATTTCTAATAGACATCTCCTCCAAAAGAGGGAACAGGGAACAGGGAACAGGCAACCCACCCCTCGCCCCTCCCCCTCCCAGGAGGGGAATAATTGATAATTTATGGATAATAATTGATTTTATTTTTGATTATTGGAGATGTCTAATAGTTAGGTAATACAGCAGATTTCAAGTATATGAAGTACAGATATTAACAATTAAATCTTCCCAGTGCGGGCATCTTGCCCGTTATGAGTGTACCTCACCCTTGGTGCAATCTGCTGTATTATCTAGTCTATAGAACCCATTTGAGGTCTATATAATTATGGTAGTCAAGTCTTTTCGCGCATCAATGAGTGAGGAACAATCATCAGCAAGGAGTGTTGAATTTTTTATATTATTTCTCCCCACATCTACCCTCTT
>NZ_JAAHGK010001727.1:0-1211 GCF_010672505.1 Okeania sp. SIO2B9
TGTCGTTAAATAAGCAAGCCACAATTAGTTCATTATTAGCTTTTGCTGTTTTTGCTAAAGTAGCACATTGGAGAGCGTGTTCTAGTTGACTAATAGATTCTTGATTATATTGAATATGACCTTTTGAGGAAAGAATTTGAATGATTGTTTTTATATCGGGTTTCATTTTCATTGTGTATTTATAAGTGATAAAAAATAATGCCAAATATCAAAAGTATTGCTACATATCTTTGAGGGTTAGGGAGTAGGGAGTATGGTTCAAAGAAATAAGATATTTTGGTTTAATACCGGGAATCGTTACAAACATTACTTAACAATTATTATTACTTAATAACTGAATTTTTTATGAAGTATAGCATTATTTTTGGGAATTAGTATAATTAGTTGTTAGGGGTTAATTAAAACAGATTTACTCTTGACTTTATAATTCTAGTCAATGAAATTTTACCGTTATTTGATGGTGTTTTTTAGGGTTATCTATTTCAGTGAAATTATGACTTTTTTAACCATTAACTAGATTTTTTGACTAGGGTGAAAATTTACCATAGCAACCTTCATACTAAGTTTTGAAATTTTGTTAAGGGGAATTAGCCCACAAATTTTTACAGCCTAAAATACTTGATTGATTTTACATTTAATTTTGGCAAAATTTCCGTGAAGTAAGACTTAAAAAAATCCTCCCTTCTGTAAAATCAACAGTTTAAGCAACACGACGGCCATTAACGATCGCTGAAGTTAAATGGGGGACTATACCATCATCATGTACCGTAATTAAATCGGCACGTTTGCCAACTTCTAAACTTCCTCTATCGTGAGATAAATTAATAGTTTTAGCTGGATTAATTGTAACTAATTTCATAGCTTCATATAAAGGTTTACCAATTTTATGACTAATAATAAAAATAGATTGTAATAGACTCCGAGGTACATAATCTGAAGAAATTACATCTACTAAATTTTGCTCTACCAATTCCATTGCAGATACATTTCCAGAATGAGAACCTCCTAATACTAAATTCGGCGCTCCCATCAATACTTGTAATCCAGAATTATGAGCTTCTTTTGCCGCTTCTAAAGTAGTTGGAAATTCTGCTAAAACTGCCCCATTCTCTAAAGCTTCTTGCACATGACTTATTGTTGCATCATCGTGAGAAGCTAGGGAAATTCCATTTTGTTTTGCTAATTCAACTAATGCTTGACGATTTTTAGGA
>NZ_JAAHGK010001728.1:0-1210 GCF_010672505.1 Okeania sp. SIO2B9
TAGAGGTACTTAGTCACCGCAATAAGAATCATTAAATGAGAATGGCCAGAATAGCTTATATGGCCTAAGTTACAGCCATTATGAGTACCTCGCAGACAGACGACATTGAGAGTTTGATTAATCGACCGGGCTTTGCCCCAGAGGAGCAGGGTGCTCGGTTTTGGTATGAAGCATATATGGCCCAACGGCAACGTCTGAGCCAGGTTGAGAAAGAACTTGAAGAAATAAAAGAAAGCTTACGCAAACTCAGTGAGCGCAGTAGCCGGAATAGCTCTCAACCGCCGTCACAAGATGGCTACAAGAAAAAGAATAAGTCGTCATCCAAGCCAGGAGAGCCGAAAGTCCGTAAGAAGCGAGGCCCCAAGTATGGCCATGGCGGAACAACTCGCAATGGGTTTGAATTTGTGGCTCATACGATTGAAGTACCGCTAACGACCTGTCCGGTATGCGGAGCAGAACTAGAGCGTCGTGCGGATCGTCCTGTCAAATCTCATCAAGTCGCTGAATTAGTGCCGCAACCGGTGGAAGTATGGGAGTATCAACGTCCCGAATATGCATGCCCAGTGTGTGACTTTCAAGGTCATGCAGAGTTGCCCTATGGGATACGTGAGGACTTTAGCTATGGGGCGCTGCTGAGTAGCTTAGTTGGCTGGCTCGGCTATGGGGGCCATTTGAGTTGGGCTAAGCAGCGTTTTTTAGTGGAGACCATCTTTGGCATTCCGCTGTCTCAAGGCAGTTTAGCCAAGATGCATCAGTGGTTCTGCAAAAGTTTATATCCGAGTTATGAGCAGTGGTGGACCTGGATTCAGCAACCGGGTGTCCGATGTGTCGATGAGACGAGTTATCGTCTTGATGGAGTGACCTACTGGATGTGGATAGCAACTTCCTCGGAGGTATGTATCCTCTTGTTGGCACCAACACGCAGTTCACAGGAAGTGAACGCCATGTTAGGTGAAGACTTTGAGGGGATTCTCAGTAGTGACTGCTGGAGTGCCTATGGTCCTCAGAAGGCGATGGCCAAGCAGAAATGTTTAGCCCACATTGAACGGGAATTAAAGGCGATGGAAACCTCTAAGAGCTACCAAATAAATAAATCATCCTATAATAGTCAGAGCAATCGACTATTTCTAAATCAGCTCAGTGGCATCCACATCTCTTGAATTAACTGACTCTCTCAAAGCCCTATTTATAGAAACCGCCAAACAAATGA
>NZ_JAAHGK010001729.1:0-1208 GCF_010672505.1 Okeania sp. SIO2B9
AACCCAGACTATAAACTGCAAGAAGAAGATTCAACTAAAGGAATTGAAGTTTCTCAGTGGAATTTTCCCACAAAAAATCAACATGACTTTCAGATGAATATTTGGGATTTTGGCGGACAAGAAATTTATCATGCTACTCACCAATTTTTTCTGACCAAACGCTCCCTATATATTCTTGTGGCTGATACTCGTAATGAAGATACAGACTTTTATTATTGGCTGAATATAGCAGAATTGTTGAGCGATAATAGTCCTTTATTAATTATCAAAAATGAGAGACAAGAACGTAAACGGGAAATTAATCAAATAGCATTACAAGGTCAATTTTCTAATATCAAAGAAATATTAGCCACCAATCTTGCTACTAATCGAGGTTTAGAAGAAATTCAAACAGATATCCAACATTACATCAGTAATTTACCTCATATTGGCAGTGCCCTTCCTAAGACTTGGAAAAAAGTCCGTGAAGTATTAGAAACAGATGGTCGTAACTATATTAGTTTGACAGAATATTTATCTATTTGTGAAGAGAATGGCTTTAAGAAGCGAGAGGATAAATTACAATTAAGTGGTTACTTACATGACTTAGGAGTCTGTCTGCATTTTCAAGATGACCCACTGTTAAAGAAAACAGTTATTCTTAAACCAGAATGGGGAACAGCAGCAGTTTATAAAGCTTTAGATAATCCGCAAGTTTATGATAATTTTGGCAAATTTACCAAAGATGATTTAACAAATATCTGGCATGAAGATAAATATGCCAATATGCACGACGAGTTACTGCAATTAATGATTAAATTTAAACTCTGCTATCGGGACTTTAGTGAAAAAATAGCAAAAAAAAGGGTAGAATATATATGTGATATGTATTTTACGTTAATTACTGGCCGGGGTAAAGTCTGATGAAAGAAACAACTTCAGTGGCCATGCCTCCTTGTTTTCATCGATGGTGCGTTCGCGGTAGCGTTGCGTAAGCAAATCGCTTTAACGATGTCAGGACTTACGCAAAGACACTATATATAGAGTATGGTCATCTAGAGCGATATAGCTGCCGCACTTGCTCCGCCAACGCTTAAAAATTGAGAGCGATTGCCTCAGCAAAGCTCCGCTAACGCCTCAAGACAAGTATCATTATCAGAAATTAGGCCAAGAAGCTATATATAGTACCATTTCTCATGCATTAATGCTCGGCTTGGAAGGTAGTCAAA
>NZ_JAAHGK010000173.1:0-8118 GCF_010672505.1 Okeania sp. SIO2B9
TTCCCTATATGTAGTGTTTATTTGATTTTATAGACACTATATGTTGAAAGTCTATTGTCAACAAGCGCAATAAAACCCGGTTTATTGATAATTACCCCTAGTTTATTGACGAGATGCGTTTGCCCTGGGCGAACACCACCCAATAATAAAATCGTATCATGATTTTTTTGGCGATGCAAGGGGAAAAGCCTTGCCGTTTTTTAGAGCTTCACAAAATGATAGTTTCTGGGTTTGTGAATATAGCGATCGCTTCTACATGAATAATATTGATACTGTTGATGGGGTGAAACATTTTCCAATCGTTACTTTTCCAGCAAAGTGCTTCACAGGATGATAATTTTTCTGGTGCTTTGATGGTGCGAGTATCTCTTCTATATATATTCAGTAACGATATGCTGTTTTTTAGTTGAATAAAAAGTCATATATATGGGCGAACAACACCTAATAACAAAATCGTATCATGATTTTTTTGGCGATGCAAGGAGAAATATAGCAATGTGCGCTGGCATATTTACACATTATTTTTTGTACACCTTTTCGCTTACTGCACTTTGAGCTGGACATTGTAAATACCTGAGCGCTCATTGCTATACCTTGCCGTTTTTTTGGAGCTTCACAGGATGCAGATTAATCATCCGTGTATCCGTGGCCAAATCCTTGTCTGGCAACGTTGCTTAAATGTAATGGTAAGTAGCTAAAAGTAATTTCAGTTATCAGTTAGCCTTCTCCGGAGGAGCTACGCTTTTTCCTATCGGATGCAATACTAACTCCTGTGAAATCATAAATTTATTCAGCAACACCTTAATTTTGTTGTCCCAAAATCTGATTTCGATCGCTAGCTCCCAAACCCAACCTATTACCATTAATCTGAGGAGTAATCACAGCAGGTACTTCAGTAACTCCCCAAAGACTTACCAATTGCTGTAAAAACTTATCCTGCTCCACCCGTGTTGCTTCCCAGTAGGGACTTCGGTTAATCATCGTAAACCAAACCAAACCCTCTTCACGGGTAGGAATAACTCCAGCTAAAGCAATCACATCATTGAGAGTACCAGTTTTCACCGCCGAACCCTGGGGAATACTCCTAGACTGGTCTACTAAAGTTCCTCGGTCATAACCAGATACCGGAAATAAGTCAGCAATAACCCACTCAGAAGTTTGAAGATACCGTTGAATAGCTATTAACATTGCACTCACAGCTCTTGGAGAAATTTTATTTTCTACTCCCAACCCAGAACCATTAATTAACTGAATTTCTGCTTGAGGCACTCCCGCAGTCCAGGCAGCTTTTTGTTGAACAACTTTTGCTCCACCCAAATTACTAGCTATTATTTCAGCCAACTTATTATTACTTTCTACATTCATAGTTTTGAGAATATAGATAAGTGGCAAAGACTTGTGTCGAATAATTGGAATTTCTGTAGATACAGATTTTTGGGATATTACAGAACCAGCGATCGCTACTTTTGGCAGAGGTGTTCCTGGTGGCATTCGGTTGTAGATATTTCTCACATTATTAGACCAAGTGGCTGAATTGATACCTTCTCGCAATAATTGGCCTGCAACTATGGGATTAGTCTGATGGTTCATCCAGAAATCACCCACTACAATCAAATTACCTGTGACTTGATTAATTCCCAATTTTTGGATGGCGTTACCCAGGGCGATCGCTTCTTCCCAGACAAAATATGGGTCATTACCGCCATTTATTACCAAATCTCCTCGCAATATTCCATTTGTAATTGGTCCTGTGGTGCTGATGGAGGTTTCAAATTGATGTTGAGGTCCCCAAGTTTCTAGGGCAGCTAAAGATGTGGCGATTTTTGTTAAGGAAGCACCAGGCATCGGAAGTGTACCTTCGCGGCCATGCAAAAGTTTAAATTCTGACTGTATCCATATACCCTGAGCATCGGAAGTTAGTAATCTCTTGGCTGCCAAACCTTTCAAGTATTCATCTACTTTTATAGTTAATATTCGATCGGAATTTTCAGGTGAAATTAATTGAGGTAAACCTGTTTGCCATTTGAGTATGGTTACAGTATTTTGCCCAATAGTTTGTATGCCTGCCATTTCTAGCCACAGAGATATAATTCCATAGCTGAACAAATCCCACATAACTCAATTCAATTTTTTTTCAAGTTTTTCTATAGCAGGGAACAGGGAACAGGGAACAGTGGTAAAAGCTTTTCTCTGTCTCAGGTTCATCATCAATCTCTGTCCTAACTAACTTTTTCCTTGCTATATCATAGTGGACTTCAATCATATATATCCTACATTCCGCACTTCATCATACAAAGATTATGTTTTTAGGGGATAGAAAGCAGAAAATTGATTGTTCAGGAGCTTGTCTAATTCTTTAATCAAAAAAGGAAAATATATTTATTACTGTTTTGTCATACGCAATAGTAAGACATCAAACACCTGGCAATGATTAACTTGGAGTTTCCTACTGAGGAGGCAGAAAATTTATTGCTTGGGAGCTGGTGTAATTATGGAATCAAAAATAGAAAATATATTCATTACTGTTTTGCCATACGCAACAGTAAGACATCAAACACCTGGCAATGATTAACTTGGAGTTTCCTACTGAGGAGGCAGAAAATTTATTGCTTGGGAGCTGGTGTAATTATGGAATCAAAAATAGAAAATATATTCATTACTGTTTTGCCATACACAACAGTAAGACATCAAACACCTGGCAATCATGAATTTAAATACTCCTATTGAGGAAGCAGATTATTCATTACTGTTTTGATATACACAACAGTAAGGTATCAAACCTTTGCCAATCATGAATTTGGAATTTCTTACTCCGGAAACATAAAATTAATTGCTCAGGAGCTGGTGTAATTATTGAATCAAAAACAGAAAATATATTCATTACTGTTTTGACATACGCAACAGTAAGACATCATTATTTGCTAAACTTGTTTATTGAATATGCTAAGTTCTGAAAATGAGCAAAATTTCTATAGGGAAAGCCGCAGAACTACTTGGAGTAGCAGAAAGTACTCTAAGAAGATGGGAACGTGAAGGCAAAATCCAATCAGAAAGAACCAAAAATGGACATCGCCGATATGATGTGACCACTCTTCTTGGACTAAGAGCTGGAGAACGTAAAACTATTGGTTATGCCTGCATTTCTAATTCTGAGCAAACAGCCGATTTAAATACACAAATTATGGTACTAGAAGCCTACTGTAATAATCAGGGTTGGCTAGTAGAAATTATCCGAGATTTAGGCTCTGGAATCAATTATAGAAAACGGGGGTTAGTAAGATTAATAAAAATGATCTGCTCAGAAAAAGTAGAGCGTTTAGTTTTAACAAATAAAGACCGTTTAGTAAGATTTGGTTCGGAACTAATTTTTACAATTTGTGAGATTTTTGGCACAGAAATAGTGATTATTAATCACTTGTCTGAATCCACAGAAGAAGAAGATTTGGGTACAGATATCTTAGAAATAATCAAAGTTTTTAGTGCTAGGTTATATGGTAGCCGTAGCCAAAAGAATAAAAAAATAGTCGAAAAATTGCAAGAGGCAGCCAATCAAATAAATTGATATTTATTAAGTCAAAAATTATCTGTAATTTAAGATATCTGTCAATGGATTCGGAAGGCTGTATCTTTTGTGTGTTTATAGAAAATATTTTTTTGCTGTTATAAATTGAATTAATGCCCGAGAGAGTAATTTTTCAAAAGTCACTAATTTAAAAAGCTTTTCCTGACGGAATGCTCCGCAAACAGGTGCCTAATTATATGCACAAATTTTTCGGCTGATAGATGATAGCTGATAGCTAATAGCTGATAGCTATTAAAAGTAAATAAAGATCAATTAACTGATAAAATCTTGAAGGCTTCTCTAACTTGGATCAATGGGAATAACACCTACACGAATCGCAATAGATGCTATGGGTGGGGACTACGCCCCATCACAAATTGTTGAGGGAGCAATACAAGCACAAGAAACTCATGGTGTAAAAGTATTGTTAGTTGGCGACCCTCAGAAAATCAAAGCCTGTATTAATCACAAGTCAAATCAACCTCTGCCAGAAATAGTCCCTGCGGAGGAAATTGTGGAAATGCACGAAGAACCTTTGACTGCTATTAGACGTAAGTCCAAAGCATCAATTAATGTGGCGATGAACTTAGTCAAGCAAAAAGAGGCTGATGCTGTGGTATCTGCAGGTCATTCAGGAGCAGCCATGGCCTCCGCATTACTACGTTTGGGACGACTATCAGGAATCGATCGCCCTGCAATTGGGGCAGTTTTGCCAACTATGGTTCCCAAAAAACCAGTACTGATTCTTGATGTTGGTGCGAATGTAGACTGCCGTCCTAAATTTTTAGAGCAGTTTGCAGTTATGGGGACAATTTATAGCGAATATGTTCTGGGGACTACTGAACCAAAAGTGGGTCTACTGAATATTGGGGAAGAACCATCAAAAGGAAATGATTTATCAGTCAGGACTCATCAAATACTGCAAGAAAATAATCAAATTAAGTTTATTGGTAATGCAGAAGGTCGGGATGTTTTATCTGGCAGTTTTGATGTGATAGTCTGTGACGGTTTTGCCGGAAATGTTTTATTAAAATTTGCTGAGGCAGTGGGTGATGCTGTATTGCAAATGATGAAAGAAGAATTAACGCCAGGACTGAGTGGAAAAATAGGTACTGCAATATTACGACCTAATTTAAAACGAATGAAGCAAAGAATAGACCATGTAGAACATGGAGGTGGATTACTATTAGGAGTAGGAGGAATTTGTATTATTAGTCATGGTTCTTCTAAAGCTATAGCTATATCTAATGCAATTCGTTCAGCAAGAGATGCAGTAGAAAATAAAGTAATTGAACGAATTAATTCTAACTATGTACCAGAAAATCACAAATCAATAGTCAGCAATCAGTAATTTTTCTAGATATTTTAGACTGATTCACTGTAATTAGAAGCTACCCAAATTATTGAACAAAAAAAATTAGTAGATAGAATCAATCATAAATTTCAAATAAGTCAAAAAATAGCAAAATTTGAAATAGGTAAATTCAGAGTAAATAGCCTTTAAGAATGGTTAGTAGAAACAATTAACAATTAACAATGAATAATTAACAATTACCTCTCCTTGAAAACATAGGATTGACTCAAAGGAAAATTTTTTCTTTTCTCTTAGTCCATTGGATATGGCGAAGAGACCCGCTCTTAACAGAGCCGCTCCGCTAACGCCATCCCACTCTACTGGAAGCTCCGCTAACGAGAGCTTTTCCCCTTTAAAGGAGAGGTTTTAAACTTTAATTATTCGGTCATTAGTAACGATCAAACCAATAAGAGCTTAAAAACTGACAGATGACAAATATCGGTATTGCCATTACAGGAAGCGGTTCAGCTACGCCAAAAGTATCCCTAAATAACCAACAGTTATCCCAAATAGTAGAGACTTCTGACGAATGGATCGGCACTCGTACAGGGATTCGTAATCGACGACTGGCAGATACAACAGAATCATTATGTACCCTCGCGACTAAAGCATCTCTAGCAGCGATCGCCCAAGCTAATATTACTTCCGCAGATATTGACTTAATAATTTTGGCCACATCTACTCCAGATGATTTATTTGGCACTGCCAGTCAAATTCAAGCAGAATTGGGTGCCCAGAAAGCAGTGGCCTTTGATATGACTGCAGCTTGTTCTGGTTTTGTATTTGGTCTAGTCACAGGAGCACAATTTATCCGTACAGGAGTGTATCAGAATGTTTTGCTGATTGGGGCAGATGTTTTATCCCGATGGGTAGACTGGGGAGATAGAAGTACTTGTGTGTTATTTGGAGATGGCGCTGGTGCTGTGGTTTTGCAAGCTTCAGAACAAGACCGACTCTTTGGGTTTGAACTTCGCAGTGATGGTAGTCAAAATAACTGTCTAAATCTTTCTTATCAACCCCAAGCAAAACAAATAATTGAGGGAGTAACTGTTAGTCAAGGTACTTATCAACCAATCACTATGAATGGGAAAGAAGTCTATCGTTTTGCGGTTCAAAAAGTTCCGGAAGTGATAGAAAAAGCTTTATTTAAAGCTAATATGAGTACTGAGAAAATTGACTGGTTATTATTACATCAAGCTAACCAAAGAATTCTTGATTCTGTTGCTAGTAGACTCAAAATTCCCTTAGAAAAAGTTATTAGTAATCTCGGAAATTATGGTAATACTTCTGCTGCTTCTATACCTATAGCTTTAGATGAAGCTGTTAGAGAGGGTAAAGTTAAACCGGGAGATATTATTGCTGCCTCTGGTTTTGGAGCAGGGTTAACTTGGGGAGCAGCAATTTTTGAGTGGGGAATTTCAAAAATTAATAATTAATAATTAATAATTAATAATAATTACCGAAAAATTGTGGTTTAAAGCCTCCCCTTTTAAGGGGATAAAAAAAAGAGTATTCCTTATGTCAAGCCTCTTGCTTTAGCTAGAGTTACTGATAACTGATAACTGATAACTGATAACTGAAATGACCTCTCCTTTAAAACGGAATTGATTGACTAATCATGAAAATTTTTATTCTCTTGGTCGATTGGATATGGCGAGGGAACCCGCTCTTTAGAAAGTCGCTCCGAATTAGGGAATAGGGAATAGGGGAAATAATTGATTATTTATCTGCAATAATTGATTGGATTTTTTATTAAACAGGGAGTAGGGAATAGGGAATAGGAGGAAAAGTCTTACGTTATCTGAGCTTTAAACTTTTTAACTATCAAGCAACTTTCCTTCGACTACTATATAATTTCAAGGCTAAATAGCTGACAACTTTTAGACATAAATAATAGGCAAAATTTTAATATCAAAATGACAAAAACAGCATGGGTGTTTCCGGGACAAGGTTCTCAAAAAATTGGTATGGGAATAGATTTGTTAGACTTGTCTTCTGCTAAAGCAAAATTTGAGCAAGCTCACGAAATTTTAGGTTGGTCTATAACAGAAATTTGTAAAACTCAAGAAGAAAAATTATCTCAAACTCTTTATACTCAACCCTGTTTATATGTAGTAGAAAGTTTATTAGCAGATGAAATGTTGGCTAATTCTTTTCAACCAGACATTGTTGCAGGTCATAGTTTAGGAGAATATGTTGCTCTCTACGTCGCTGGGGTATTTAATTTTGAGACAGGACTAACATTAGTTAAAAAACGTGCCGAATTTATGAATAATGCCACAGGTGGACAGATGGCAGCTTTAATGGGATTCGATCAAAAACAGCTTGAAGAAGAACTTCAGCAAACCGCAGATGTTGTTCTCGCAAATGATAATAATTCAGCTCAAGTTGTAATATCTGGTACACCAGAAGCAGTCGAAACTTTACTCAGTAAAATTAAGGTTAAACGTGTAGTGAAGTTAAATGTTTCTGGGGCGTTTCATTCTCACTTAATGGAGTCGGCATCTACAGAATTTCAACAAATATTAGAATCAGTAAAATTTGCTGATGCAAAAATTCCCATAATTTCCAATTTTGAGCCAATTGCTACTACAGATGCAGTGACAATAAAACAACGTCTGGATAGACAAATGACAAATGGCGTGCGGTGGCGCGAAACATCTTTACAGATGCAAAAAGAAGAAGTAGAAAAAGTCATAGAAATTGGTCCGGGGAAAGTTCTCACAGGTATAATTAAACGAACTTGCCCAGATTTTAAATTAGCAAATGTAAGTAGTTTAAAGGATATTAAAGTTAAAGTTGAAAGTTAAAAGTAAAAAGCTAAAGAATAGCCTTGATTTTTTGATTATTTCTAGTCAAAAATTTAGGTAGATAGTTTGATATTATTTTTGAATTGATCATAAGTAAAAAAATTAGGCTTTTTGGATAGCAATGAGAATCGTCAAACCCTATGAATTTTCAGACTAATATAAAAATCTTATTTGAATTGCGGGTAAAAATATCTTTGAATTTAGGGAATACCGGAGCTGGAGAATAGGGGGAAAAGTTTCAGAGTTTTTATATATCCTTAGATTTTTTACATATCATTTGGGATTTCTATATAACAATCCTATTTGACTTGTGAGATATCCTCAACTGTTAGGGAATAGGGAAGAGGCAATGGAAAACACCGAAGCAATAAATCAAATTATCAGGAAGGATT
>NZ_JAAHGK010001730.1:0-1207 GCF_010672505.1 Okeania sp. SIO2B9
GTGGGGAGAGGGGGGAGTGGGGGGAGGGGGGGAGGGGGGGAGGGGGAGATGGGGAGATGGGGAGATGGGGAGATGGGGAGTGTGGGGAGATGGGGAGATCGAGACACCTAGAAACAAAAATCTATATGCACAGTCTTAGGAGTGCCACTCCAGTAGTGGCGTGACACAGCTAAAATGGTGCATTAGGGAGTAGGGGAGTAGGTATATCTCAGGAGGTAACATTATGCTAGAAACTAACATCAAAACTCTACCACTAGAAAATAGCGATCGCCTAACTCGTCCAGAATTTGAGCGACGTTATGCCAGAATGTCTGATGTCAAAAAAGCTGAATTAATAGAAGGAATTGTATATATGAGTTCTCCGGTACGCATTACCCACGGAACACCTCACGCATTCATTATGACTTGGCTTGGTAATTATTGGGTAGCGACACCAGGAGTTACTCTAGCAGACAATACTACAGTACGCCTTGATGCTGATAACGAAGTACAACCGGATGCTTTATTACGCCTCGAAACTGGAGGCAATTCAATTATTAGTGCAGATGGCTATGTTGAAGGTGCATCAGAATTTATTGCTGAAGTTGCTAGCAGTAGTGCTTCTTATGACTTAGGAGAAAAATTGAAAGTTTATCGATGCAACCAAGTACAAGAATATTTAGTCTGGCAAGTTTACGAACAAAAAATTGATTGGTTTCGGTGGCGAGAGGGAGAATATATTAATTTGTCAATAGATGAACAGGGTATTATTAAAAGCGAAATTTTTCCTGGTTTATGGTTATCGGTATCTAATTTAATTTCAGGTAATTTAGTAGAAGTAAACTCAGAGTTACAAAAAGGTTTAAAAACATCCGAACATCAGAAATTTTTAGCACAGTTAAATAAGTAATATCATGTTCCCCCTCCGGGGGAGCTACGCTAACGGTTGAAGACTTATTCTTGTTTGACAAGCACTTAATACTACTAATTATGCTAGTAAGTTTAAGTTTAAAATTTTGAATATATTAGCTCTATTTCCACTAAAAAAATGGTTAAGTGATCGCCATTTAATATTAAGGGATGAAATTAATTTGTAAGCATTCAGCTATTAGCAGTTAGCTCTTAGCTTTTTAATGAATGAACCAAGTATCGCAATGAGCGCTCAGGTATTTACAATGTCCAGCTCAAAGTGCAGTAAGCGAAAAGGTGTACAAAAAATAATGTGTAA
>NZ_JAAHGK010001731.1:0-1206 GCF_010672505.1 Okeania sp. SIO2B9
AAGCTCGGTACGGAAAGTGCTTCGTCATCGTCAGAATACTTTCCGTACCGAGCTTTTCTGCTGTAAAGAATTTTGATTTTTCTGTGAAAGATTTTCTAGTTTGTTTGGGTTTGTCATTTTGTTAGATTAAGTCCGCTAGCATTGATGTAATTAGATTCAGAACTTTTTCAGGTAGTATTTCATAAAAAATTGTGATACAATATATATATTGGGGGTTGCTCGCCCCTGCGCATGATTTTTTATTCAATTTAAATTATAAAATTAATCGACTAAAGCGATCGCAACGTCATCCCGTAGCAACAACAACTTTCTAAAATGGGAACAAGCAACACCTAAGACGGGAGCAAGATGCTCCCACTGCCATGCACCGAAAATAATATTACTTCGGTTAATTAACTAGACAACAAATTAGATAAAATAAGAACGTTAATACCAGAAAGAGCTTCTAAGCGTTTATCGTTAGTTAAAAAAGTTTCACATCCATTTAAAATTGCAGTTGCACCATGAATTGCATCTGGCAGTCTTAAATTAATCATGGTTCTTAATCGAGCTGATTCTATCAGAATTTTTCGATTTATTGGTACTACTTTAAGCAATTGCGAATTTTGGATGGCATTTTCATAAATTAAACAAACTTCAGTATTATTCTCAATTAATGGTTTTACTAAAACTTCTGCTAAAGTTAATTCGCTAGTAATTGCTTTGAGACTTCCATTATCAAAAGCCTCAAATAACTCATTTAATAAAGCTTGAAATTCAGCATATCCTTCTACTGCATAAATAAAGATATTAGTATCTAAATAAACTCGTGTTCCTGTGATTGCTTCTAAAATTCCCATTGACCTCGCTCTTGATTAATAAAATTATCTACTTCCTCTGGAGTCGCAAAACATCCTTTGCCACTACCGATGATACTTTTTAAAGAACTTTTTTTGTTGGATGAAGATTTATATTTCTGAATTTTATTAGCAATATAAGCAATTAATTCTAATTGTTGATCCAGATTCATTCCATCTATTTGTTTAATTACATTTTCCACAGAAACAATATTTTCGTTCATAGTATAACTTCCTTTTTGTCTACTATTTGAGTGAGATACTTACTATTACTATAGCAGATATAAATCTATATTTTACATACTTGGAATATGCTATAATAGTTGCCAAATTTGTTAATTGTAAACCTGGCTCAAAAGTCCCCTAATAT
>NZ_JAAHGK010001732.1:0-1204 GCF_010672505.1 Okeania sp. SIO2B9
CTCTTTTCCTTCACGACGCTCTTTCGATCTTATTAAATCATGTAGTAGACGGTTTCATCTTATATCATGTCCGGTTGAATACTTACACTTTGGAAGAAGGAAGGCATAAGGCAGAAGGCAGAAGGCAGAAGGCAGAAGGCAGAAGGCAGAAGGCAGAAGGCAGAAGGCAGAAGGGAAGAAAAGATTAGAAGGGATAAAGTTTTTTTATCACGCTCTTATCCGGACATGATATTACAGCATATTTTATACCAAATTCAAGCAAGATTGTTACAGTAAAATATAGATGCTTAACGGAATTGAAAAATCTTCACTGTTTATTTCTTATACCTACCACCTACCACCTAACACCTAATACCTTGAATAGCCAATGTAGCAATATTTTTTGAAAATGGTATTAGTCAAATGATGTACAAGGTAAATGGTGAAAATCTTGTAGTGCAGGCATCTTGCCCGCTTCGGGGTGTACTTCATAGAGTCACAAAGTGCTGTAAATGTTGCAATAGATGGATAAACCCAACAAAAATCTTTCTCCCCTACTCCCACACTCCCCTACTCCCCCACTCCCCTACTCCCTATTCCCTACTCCCTGAAATAATATCCTCAGACAAAGATTTCCAGAAAGGATTATTTTTTCCTAAACGGGTTGTATTTGTAGCATCATGGATACTTCCTCTTAAATTCTGATAATATTTATCGTCCATAAAATTAATATTTAAACTAGCATCAGCTACTAACCTGCGGAATTTTTCCTGAGTATAATCTCTACCATTAATTAATGCTCCTAGGGGGTTTGAAACTAACAATTCTCCATTCACTACCACCGAATTTACCATATTTGGCCACCAAGAATAACCGCTATATCCAAACATAGCTGGTACTTGAATAATCTGGTCATCACTTAAATTAAATTCCCGCTTCAATTTGTCAATTAATGGGTCTAATTTTTCCCGCTGCAAATAGAGATTATGCTGAATTAACTTCTGATTTTTTAGCGCTGCTCGTACCGTTGTTTGAGTACTTAAACCACGATTTATTGCCGCTTGTCCATATCCTTGTAGACTCAATTCTTCTAATAGTTTTACCCCTGCTTCTGGACTAACAATTAACATTAAAGGTTTGCCAAATTTACTAGGAATAAAACTAATAATTTCATCTACATGACGAATCATTAACCAAGAAGTATCAATATCTACTGGCGGACCCA
>NZ_JAAHGK010001733.1:0-1202 GCF_010672505.1 Okeania sp. SIO2B9
TCCATTCTTGAATCGAAAACCGAGAAGGAATTATGTGGTGAGGATGGCGAATATAACCATACCAATAATAAATTCTGAGTCACTTAGAATCTCACTATTAGTTGCTCCTGTTAACTTCATGGGAACATAAACTAAACAAGCAAAGCCTACAAATATTACTAAAGAAATTATTAAAGTTTTCAGAGAATGATTTTTATGTGCATATCTCAATAATATAGGAATAAACAAACACCCTGGTAAAAAACCAACTAAAAATTGTAAGAGACAGGCCAATCCAAAAAATAAGTACCCTCTAAACCAGTTATTACAAAAGCAATAATAAATTCCCCAAATTGCCAATCCCATTGCGAAAATACTAGGAGTTGGTTCAGTTCTAAAAATGCTTGTATATCCAACTGTTGCTTCTAAGTTATGTGTATTTAAAACCAAAAAAGCCAGTAGTGCTCCTGATAAAATAGAATGACCAAACTTTTTCCCTATAAGATACAAGCCTGTTACAAGGGAGGAAAAAGCCATTATATAGTAAAGTAAGTAGGTCAAGGATAAACCTAAACCTAAGCTAGCTGTTAAAGATATTAATTTTTGATGGTAGTATCTTGGTGTAAAGTTTAAGAATTCTTGAACATAAAAATCTTTACTATAAATTTGAGGATCGATGAAAGCTTGAACATATGGAACGTCAAGTGCTACATTTTGGGAAGAGTTAAAAGAATAACCATAAAGAATCAGTGAACCAGTAATTACAAGTATATAGATAGCAACTTGTCTTGGTAAATTAGTTTTTGTGAATATCATTGATATATATGTGTCTAAATCTAATACAATTTCACTAAATGGCTGTCACACATAAAGCCTCTATTTGTGACTTATTTAAAGTAAAATTGTATAAGATAATGGATCTTGTATGATAAGATTAGATCGTGTTAAATTTTGTGTAAAACCCTGATGCTGATTCTCTAGTGCTAATATTACTAATTGAGGTGAACAAAAATCTTTTGAACAGACAAAGCATCGATGTCCTAGATTAAGCATTATCGCGCTGTTTAAACCTCTAATCAGCTTTGTTTATGGTGAGCGTTATCGGTGGTGAATCGTAAATCTTACATCCAGATGATGGAGGGAGAAGCTCAAGAAGGAGAAAAATTAGGACGTATGAGAGTCATAGTACAGGATAATGGCCTTATACACAAATGTCAGGAAGT
>NZ_JAAHGK010001734.1:0-1199 GCF_010672505.1 Okeania sp. SIO2B9
TCTGTTCTATTGGGTTGCCAAGATCGGTGTTAAATATAGCATAATATTCTTGTGAGTAATTGCTGACAGTAACATCTATAGCGTTAACTCCATATGGAGGTATATCTACAAATAACAAGTCTCCAGATTCCGGCAAGTCTTCTACACATTGTGGCTGTTGTCCTAAATAACAATAATATTGAGCTGCCATTGCATGGCTGGGGGAAACTACTGCAAAAGATAGTAAACAGACAAAAAATGCAACGATGACTTTGCCTAATGCTTTTTTCATTTTTATTACTCCGTAAGTCACTTTGTGTGTGAACGTTTTCTCCAATCACAGACTATAACAAACTTTATGAGATTGACTATTATTTAGCTTTTCTTTATATTCCACAAGTTTAGGGCATCCATTATTGATTACTATAGCGCTACGCATTAAGGTGTTTGACATGAATAGAAGCTGAAACCCTTTTGTCTTCTCCTATTGCCTGTTGCCTGTTGCCTGTTGCCTGTTGCCTTGCGCGTAGCGCTATAATATCAACAACTACATTTACCCACCATACTATTTTTGACTTTTGACTTTTGATTTTTAATTTGAGGTGATCGCAACTACTAAATCCTAAAAGTAATAAATTATAGATACTAAGTGGGTTCTATAATTCCTATTCCTCCTGACTCTGTAGGGACTAAGCATACTTAGTCCCTACCTACTTCCTACTCCTTATTTAAAGGAACAGTAGACTTTACTGATTCACGTTGATGTAATCTATTGAACCAGTTTTTTAAATTCTCATATTCCAAAACCCAATCTTCATTTACCCGAAGGTTATAGTAACCCAAAGAACATAATGTTGTTACATCTGCTACTGTCCATTGTTCATCACCTAACAAATACTTAGATTTAGCTAATTGTTGATCGAAAACTGATAAGAGACAATTAATTGACGTTTCTAATTGTGTTCGATAATCAGTAGGGTCAAAATTGTTTGTCAAATTTAGTTTCCATAAATTGATAATATTATCCCCTAAATTATCTCCTAACTCTTCCCATTTACGACATTCAAGTTTTGCCTGGGGATGAGTAGGGTAAAAATTTGGTTCTGGATAAGTTTCGTCTAAATACTCAGCAATTAATGTAGAATCCCAAATGACTGTGCCATCTTCTTCTACAAACACAGGTACTTTACCAATGGGAGAAATTTTCAGAAAATCATCGA
>NZ_JAAHGK010001735.1:0-1198 GCF_010672505.1 Okeania sp. SIO2B9
CTGCAGAAGAACAAATTAAGTTTTTACAAGATTGGGCAGCAGCAGGTAAAGCACGTCTTGCTTCTAGATATGGTGGCTTAAAAGGTAATTTTTAGAATAGCAGAAGAAGGAAGAGGAAAGGAGGAAGAGGGAAGAAGAAAATAGTGATACTTAATTATTGATAAATGTTTCCTACAAATAACTTTCTAGGTGTTAGGTGTTAGGCAAATTATTAATTGTTAGTTATTAATTATTAATTATTTACTAGCCAGTTTATTTTTAACGTTCTTTTTTCACCCTTGGTATTACATCTTAATTTGTGATTGATTCCTACAATAAAAAAATCTATATTCCATAAAATAAAAAAATCAACCTTTTTGATTATGTTTTTCTTTCTCTATTCCCTATTCCCTGTATTGTGACTGTAGTAATATTTTATGAAATTGGTTATTAAAGTTATGAATTTTTATAGCTTATTCAAGTTTTTAGTAGGGTTTATTTTAGCAATACTATTGCTCATTGGTGCTAGTGCAGCATCAGTGCTCTACTTTGCAGCAAAACTAACGAAAATGCCTGAAAAACCAATATTTACTAATGAAAAACCTATCGCCCAAAAAGTGAGTACGTCTTCTCCAGGAACTACAAATAAAAATTTATCTAATCAATTAGACCCTGGAGCTTACAGAGCTATTGTAGTTGAACCTATTGGTTTGATTTTACGGGATACTCCTAGCAGAGATGCTAATCGTATTGGTGGTGTTTCTTATCAAGAAAAAGTTATAGTTTTGGAAGACAGTTCAGATAAAAGATGGCAAAGAATTCGAGTGGATGATGGAAGTAATCGTACAGGGTGGGTATCAGGTGGTAATACTGAAAAATTGGAGTAAATTCTCTATTCTTTAATATCATTGAAAACTTACCTAATAAATATAAATTTTGAGTATAAAAACATATTTCTAGGTAATTATTTAATTTTTTTATCTTCTCTGCTACCTTTTCCCAACTTCTGCAAAAAATTTATCATTAAATAGTCTTGATTTGTTAAGAAATTTAGAGAAATTTTAATCTTAATTGCAAAACCAGGATAATTTCCATCTTAATTATTAATTCAGTGATAGGTTGAAACAACGTTGTTAGTTATGAATTGTTTAACAAATCTATCTGGAATTAATAATTATGTACAAAAATCGTTCAAACCGCGATCCATTGGTTGCTGCCA
>NZ_JAAHGK010001736.1:0-1197 GCF_010672505.1 Okeania sp. SIO2B9
AGTATAAATACCTACCAAGTTACGGATTTTTCTACTACTTTTAATGTTACAAATTGAAGTGCGGAATGTGAGTTTTAATTAGCGGTCAAAAACTTTCTTCTCGTCTTCCTTCTTGACTCCTGATATCATGTCCGGTAGCATAGTTTGTGTATAAAATTAAATCAAAATTGCCAGAAATCCTTCTGCCTTCCCTTCACCAAGGTGTAACTATTCAAGCGGACATGATATGACTCCTGAGTGCAAACAACCTATCGCCAAACCCTAATACAACCATCACCGTCCCCACTGACCAAAAAATCTCCTTCAGGAGAAATTGCTACAGCTAAAACACCCAAAGCATGACCAGTCAAAGTACCCATTTCCAGACCTGTACTCAACTGCCATATTTTAATCATATTATCCGCACCCCCACTCAGCAAAGTATCATCTGGCGAAACTGCTAAACACCAAATACTTTTGTCATGCCCAGTCAAAGTAGCTACTTCCAGACCCGTACTCAACTGCCATAACTTAATAGTGTTGTCATCACTGCCACTCACCAATATTTCACCGTCAGTACTAAACGCAACTGCACTCACATAACCAGAATGCCCCCTGAGAGTTTTAATTTCTTGCCCTGTAGCTAAATGCCAAATCTTAATCGTATTGTCACCACTCCCACTTGCTAACATCTGCCCATCATTGCTAAACTCCACAGACCAAACCCTCTGAGAATGCCCTGTGAGAGTATGAAGTTCGTTACCCGTACTCACCTGCCACAACTTAATTTGGTTATCGTCGCCACCACTAGCTAATATTTGCCCATTGGGACTGAATGCTAAGGACTCAATATCATTGGAATGTCCGCGCAAAGTACGAATTTTTTTGCCTGTACTCAACTGCCATAGTTTGATAGTGTGGTCGTAACTCCCACTAGCTAATATCTCGCCATTAGGGTTAAATGCCACTGACTCCACATCGTCGGAATGTCCTGTAAAAGTAGAAATTTCTTCTCCGGTACTCAACTGCCACAACTTAATAGTGTCATCATAGCTACCACTAGCTAATATTTGTCCGTCTGGACTGATGGCAAGACAACTTACTCCTTCTGAATGTGCCTGAAATTCATTAGTTACAACACAATTTTCTAGTTTATGTTTCTGTTGTTTTGATGTTTTTTGAACGGGTGGAGATACTGGTTTTATTTCTTCTTGTTGA
>NZ_JAAHGK010001737.1:0-1197 GCF_010672505.1 Okeania sp. SIO2B9
TCATTTGATATACCAGTCGAAGCAAAGAGTACAGACATATCAAAAGCTTAAAATTCAAACAACGTAATATTTTCCCTTCCTTCTTCCTTCTTCCTTCTTCCTTCTTCCTTATTTATTCTGCTATAACTGAGAAAAAAGTTAAGAATTATCACAGATTATAGATCGGTTTAGAAGTTCAAGTTTAAAATTGCTATACCATATAGCTTTATACTGGCAAATTATATGTGTAATTCTCAAAATATCAATAAAGATTTGAGTGTAGAAGAAGTTTATACTTGTCCTGTATGTTATCATGGCCAGATATCAGCAATGATTTTAATGGATGCTTTTGCTTGTAACTTCTGTAACCATATTTTTACTGCCGATCTGGTAAAGCAATCATTGAAAATAGTAGATAGTTCTTCTAATTTAAGTTGGCGGTGGAATGGTAGAAATTGGAAAGTCGATCATCCTAATGTAGAATTGAACTGGGTAATTAAGTTATTAGCAGTTGCATTTGTAATATTACCAACAACATTAATAGGATTAACGGCTTACTTTTATCCTCCAATACCTGGTACTCCTTTGTGTTGGTTACCAAGAGTTTGGACTGGTTTAACTTTTTTATTTCATTTGCTAATTATCGTTAATATTTTCATTGATTATTATCAGTTTCCAGTCAGGTTATATTTAAAAGCAGTAGGACGATATTTATGGCTTAGGATTTCACCACAAAATTCTTCTACTTGAAAAAGGAAGAACCTAAGTTGGAAAAAGTGGACGGGGATTCAAACCCAAACCAATTGTAAACACTGTGTAGACGGCAGGGTATTAAACCCAAAAGAAAAAGATAAATTTCAAGATTTGGCAGTGCTAAATCAGATACAATTAATGAGCAAGATATGAAGATATAAAAATTCCAGATGAGTTATGAAACTGGATTATCATTTTTTACCATACTAAAAAATCTGTAAAAATTTTCACTTTTCCCTGTTCCCTGAAGTCTTGAATTGTATTTTTACATTTCACGAGATGTAAATAAATAGTATATCAGGCTTCATGTTTAAATTTAAAGATACAGCAGATTGCAATTGACTACTCCCCTGGCTAAAGTCGAGGGGATTCTAAGCAGATACTACGCAACAGGATAAATCCGTGTTGCTCCGTCTATTCTTAGCTGACCAAAGATAAACTCTCTGGGGACAAGTCAAAGTGCCC
>NZ_JAAHGK010001738.1:0-1194 GCF_010672505.1 Okeania sp. SIO2B9
AATAAATATGTTATCGTGCTGTTTAGTTTAGATAGGAATTATGAAAGCTAGATTTAAGTATCGTATCTATCCAACACCGGGACAAAAATACCGATTAGCAAAGCTATTTGGTTGTGTCCGTGTGGTTTGGAATGATAGCCTAGCTTGTTGTCAAGAAAAATATAGATCGGGAGAAAAGAAACCCACAAATTCTCAACTACAAAAACAGTTTATCACTCAATCGAAAAAGACTGAAGACAGAGAATGGTTATCAGAAGTTTCTGCTATACCATTGCAGCAATCTTTAAATGATTAAAACCAGGCTTATCAAAATTTTTTCAAATCGACAAAAGGTCAACAGAAAGGTAGACCTATAAAACCTCCTAAATTTAAAAGTAGAAAGTCAAAGCAAACTGCTAGGTTTACAAAAGGAGGATTTAAAGTTGGTCAACATAAAGTTTATTTGGCTAAGATTGGAAAGCTGAAAATAGTCTGGTCAAGAGAGTTACCCGCTGCCCCATCATCAGTAACAGTAATCAAAGATTCAGCTCATAGATATTTCTTGAGTTTTGTAGTAGAAATACAACCAGAAACTTTACCTAAAACTGATAATTCAGTAGGTATAGATTTAGGCATTTCAACCTTTGCTACATTTAGTGACGGTACAAAAGTTGATGCTCCTAAGCCACTTAAGAAAAGAATTAAGAAGCATCGAAAGTTAAGTAAGTCATTATCTCATAAAACTAAGGGGTCTAGAAGGTATGAGAAAGCGAGAGTAAGAGTTGCCAAATTTTCCTACAGAATGCTACGCAAACATGCCAAACTAAAAGATACGCTTGACAGATTTTCTGCATAAATTATCTACTAAAATAATTCGTGAAAACCAAACAGTTGTTTTAGAAGATTTAAACGTTTCTGGTATGGTGAAAAAGCGGTGCGACCCCGCGACGACGACAGCTCGCTTGCGGAACGCGCACCAAGAGACCGTAAATTATCCAGAGCCATATCAGATTTAGGTTGGAGACAATTTAGGACACTGTTAGAAGGAAAAACTGAAAAATACGGTCGTGATTTTAGAGTAATTAGCAAGTGGGAACCAACATCACAAAAGTGTTCATGTTGTGGATTCAAGGGTGGAAAGTTAGACCTTTCAGTAAGGGAGTGGGAATGTCTCAACTGTGGTACAAAACACGACCGTGATGAAAATGCAGCAAT
>NZ_JAAHGK010001739.1:0-1194 GCF_010672505.1 Okeania sp. SIO2B9
CCAGAATAGGAGGAGGAGAAGTTGCTGTTAGTAGCGTAGTCAAAGGTACATTAGGATTTATGCCTCCAGAACAAATGTTTAATCGCGAATTAACAACAGCATCAGATTTATATAGTCTCGGTGCAACATTAATTTGTTTATTAACAAATACCCCAGCAACAGAAGTAGGAATTCTCATGGATGAGACAGGAAAAATTAATTTTCAGCAGCAAGTAAAGCACCTAAGTCAAGACTTTATTATGTGGCTAGAAAAAATGGTACAACCTAATTATAAAGATAGATATTCATCAGCAGAATCAGCTCTTGAAGCTTTAATTCCTTTAGAAGTATTAGCCCCTTCTCAAAAACAAAATTTGACTAAAACAGCATTAATTACCATTGTGGGATTTATGACAGTTTGGAGTGCTGCTTATGCTATTTTCAGCGCTTATAATACGCAACTAAGTCAATCTCCTGAAATTGCCAAAATAGAAGATTTATCTCCAGATAAAAACCAAAGAAAATGCCCCAATCGTCGAAAATAGTTACAGCAGTTTTTTAGTTGATGAAGCACAAAGTTTTATAAATTTATAAACCAGGTAAATATACTAAGAGAAACTGTAATTCACCATTTCAATAAAATGGTATGAGTATACTTTTCTCCTATGAAGGTTGAATAATTATGTCTCAATACATTTTTTATAGTAATGGCTTTGAAAAATTTATCGACTCCATTATCAGTAGTCAAAAAAAGTTATCTTGAAAAGCTGTAAAATTTGACCGAGATAAGAGTATTTGAAATTCATACAGAAGTATGCAAGAAAAAATATTTTTAGACCTAAGTTGGCAACAGATTTAAGTTAATATCAATCTCTTTTTTTTATAAACTCTAGTTGTAAGCATTCAGCTATTAGCTGTCAGCTTTAAGCTTTCAGCTTTTCCAACCTCAAGCTTAAGGATAATATTTCAACGAATATAGAAAGTTAAAACTGGCTTTTGTAGTAATTTTCATCTCTTCAATGAAAGAGCTTTTATAGCAAACTCAAAGTAATAGCTGTTAACGTAGTTCCTCCGCAGGAGGCTAGCTAATAGCTAATAGCTGAATGCTTACCTCTAGTTTTTTTACTCTTCAGGAGAATTTAAAACCCCTTGCTAATATAGTCTGTTCTCATATTATTCTTGAATATTATGACAATCAATTAAAGCTAAAAATTA
>NZ_JAAHGK010000174.1:0-8115 GCF_010672505.1 Okeania sp. SIO2B9
TAGGAGGACCGAGTCAACCCACCCCTCGCCCCTCCCCCTCCGGTGGAGGGGAAGGACCTCCTCAGGAGGGAAGAGAATGCGCGAAACATTTGCTCTTGGATGAAGATGAAAATTTTTTTTATACCGAACCCGAGCGGATTTGATATCAGTTAAAATTAGGATTGAGGAAAAATTATAAATATCTTCGATCTTTAGCAGTAATTACAGTAATTAAATAATTGATAATCTGGATTACATAAATTGCTTTACTGGGAAGATTTTATGTTTTGCCGAAGGTCTATAGGAATATAATCATTATACTTATTCTGATTGTAGAAATAAACAGTCCGAATTGGATAAGGAATATTAATATCTACCCGATCAAAAACTTTCTTAATAGCAATAATTGCGTGAGTTTGAGTTCGGCGTACTTCTTTCTGTTCTGCCTTAGTCCAATACCGCACAATAAAGTCTATTGAACTATCATTAAAACTAACTAAATCTATCTCAGGATCGGGATCTTCTAAGACACCTTCAACCTTTTGAATAAGTTTGTATAATATCTCTGCTGCTTCTGATAAAGGAGTATTATAATCTACACCTACTCCTAGGTCAGTTCGTCGAATACCAAAAGCAGTTCTTACTTGTATAGCACTGGTAAATACATTAGCATTAGGTAAAATCACTCTTTCGCCATTGTAAGTCCGAATTTTCGTAGTCCTAATATCAATTTGTTCTACAGTACCTTCATACTTATCAACTATTATTTGGTCGCCGATACGAAATGGCTCTTGTAATAAGAGTAATATTCCTGCAAGAAAATTTTTAAATATGTCTTGAAATGCAAAACCAACTGCAACAGAACCAAGACCTAATGTCGCAATAATATCTCCTAGTTTTAAACCGGGAAAAGCAATAACACAAGCAATAATAACTCCTATTACCCAAACACCCACATGGGTAGTTTTTGTGATTAAAATTTGTAAGGATTTACTACGAGTTGCACGCTTTCCTACCCGTTGAGCAAGGTTCCGAAGTAATTTTGCTGCATAGCGAGTTAAAAAAATAATAATTAATGCTATTAGTATGGCTGGTATGACTTTTATAGTACTTTCAAGTACATCTTTTAATCCATTAATAATTATATTGATTATTTCATCCATATATAAGTAAAAATCCTGAACTTTAGTAACCTCTATTTAATTTCTTGAAGAAGGTTTAAGGTTAAATTGATAATAAGATTATAGGTGGTAATTTGGGCATAAATACCCGGATATTACCACCTAAAATATAATAACTATTTATCTTTTAGCAATAATCCAAACAGCATGAACAATTCCTGGGATATAACCCAGTAAAGTCAAAAGAATATTCAACCAAAATTGACCGCCAAAACCTACTTGCAGAAATACGCCAAGCGGTGGTAAAAAAATCGCACAAATTAAACGAATAATATCCATGTTAATCTCCTTAATAAAATGGTTCTGTGGTATATAATCTATCTCACTCTTTGTGAGGTATCTTGGTTCTCCTTCTTTTATGTCCTCTGTTCTCTGTTTTCAGTTCTCTAAAACCCAGAACTTTGTATCTCACTCAGAGATGAGAATTGCTATATTATCAACTTGTGAGGCAAGTTTGTCAACGCTTTATATGAAATACGAAAAATGATGCTAGTTATGAATTTCCCCATCTCCCTATCTCTCATCTTATCGCTAGCAAATATTAACCTATTTCATATTATTTACTATTGCCAAACAAAAACTTAGGCTTCATATTCTGGCAAATTGCTCTGAATATTTTCATCTCCCGATTCAATATCGTAGTTTCCATTCCATTCATGACAAGTACCATTTTCAGGAAAATGAGGAACTTGATACCCAGCCAAATAGTTATATGAAAGTTTAATAGAGGGCTTTATTTAATTTTAATAATTCAGGTAAAAAATATATTTATTATAGAATGTATCTTACTTCTGACACTGAAATAAGTCATCTATCTCAAGATATAGATCCTATACAGACCCAGCAAATCAAAAAAGTTGTTTTTATTGGATCTTAATTATTCATTCTATCCCAAATTAAAAATATCGTGAAAAAGAGACAGGAAATAGGGTAAACCAAGCCTATAAAAAATCTACCCTAACTCTTGATTTTTCTGTCGTATTCAATTCTTATCTCTCCTATATGAGTTGTGAATTATGGCAACTCAATCTTTATTGCAACTGTTATTAATTCTTTATTTGTCTCTCTAAAATTATCCAAGCTTTACTGCCACTTCAACCTTTTGATAGATGTGAATTTATATTTTTTTAATTTACTATGACTGTAGTAAGTTCAAATTTCGGATTAAGGAGCATTCTAATATTATGTATTTATTAGAAGTTGCTACAAAAGCACCTCATTTTCCTTTTGCTGCAACAGCAGTATTGGTAATTGGGTTCGTTGCTGCAGTAACAATGGGTTCTATTGCCTGGTACAACTCTAAGCGTCCCCCTGGTTGGGAAAACAAAGAACGTCCTGATGTTGTTCCTAAAGTTGATTCATAAAAAATAAAATACTGAATAATATCTGCTTTAGTCGAGCGATCGATAAAACATTTTTTTTAAGTTCAATAGAAATTTATTTGGAGGTTAAATAATGACAAATCAAACAAATATAAGTCCTAACTACGATGCTAATATCATTCCTACAGATGTAGCAGATAGGATGGAAAGAGAGGGAGAAAACTTTATGAAAACTCCTGAAGCAGAAGGAGAAGAAAATAATACTACATCAGGTTATACTGTTGATACAGAAGGTAGGTTAAATAATTTTGCGATTGAACCTGAAATGTATGTCAATGAACCAGGAGATTTAAGACAGCAAGAAGAAGAACAAAGACTAGAACGTGCTAAAACTATGAAAGAAATAAATCAGACTAATGAAGATGGAAAGTTAACTATGTCTGAAGATAATCGTGGTAAAGGAACAGGTATAATTTAGTTATCAATTATAATTAGTTGAGCTGCACATATCATCAAGTATTCATAAGTGACATAAAAATTACTGACCTAGCTAATAATGCTAGGCTTTTTTGTTGATAGAGGCAAAATCAAAAACTATACCGATCTTACCGAATTACCGAATAATTAGGGTTTGCGTATGGAAAGTCTTATGGGTGAGGGGAGGAGACAGGAGACAGGAGACAGGAGAAATGGGGAATTTAGAGGAGTTAGTCGAATATTTTATCCCTCAATTTTTCTGCAATTATTCTCCTTTCAACCCTAACTTTCTGCTTGCTCAAGCCGAAAAAGCCAGACCCACTGGAGCGAAAAAAAGCCTAAAACCTTTATCTGTCGATTAAAAAAACTGACACTCCCGCCTGTTCCCTGTTCCCTAAAAGCGATAAGGTTTTTATACACAAATAAAATAGGACTGCTATATCTATCAAATGGTATAATCATAAAATACATCAAGATACTCCTTTCGATAGAAGAAAGTTTAAAAAATTATTATTAGTATATAAATGTAGATAAAAAAGTTCTGAGGTTAATATCCATGACTACCGAAGATAGAGTAAAAGCAACTGTTAAAAATATTGAAGGTAAAGCTCAAGAAATGCTTGGAGAAATTACTGGTAATCCAGAAGACAAAGCTGAAGGACAAGTTAAGCAAGATGAGGCTAGAGTAGAACACATTGTAGAAAATGCTAAAGAAGAAGCTAAGAAAAAAATTGACTAGACTGACTAAATTTTCTCAATCATTTTAGTATAACTAATATTTGATCAGAATCCAAGGAAAATATATTGAATACTTTTCCTTGAATTAATAAACTCTTTTTCAAGATAGGATAAGTCAAGAATTAGTTGGGGTGAATTTTTAATAGCAAAGGATTGAATAAAAAAATCTTTTTATTCAAGCTATTAAACCACTCTGACATCTTTGACTAATGCAGATAGAAAGCATAACTATTAAAGGAAATCGATCGAGCTTAACTAACTAAACCAGCACGCAAAGCACGGACTGCTGCTTGAGTCCGATCGTTAGCACACAGCTTATTTAAAATACTACGAACATGGGTTTTGACAGTTCCGATAGTGATATAAAGCTTGTCAGCAATTTGAGCATTGCTACACCCAGAAACTATTAGTTGTAATACTTCTAATTCTCGTTCTGTTAGAGGATCTATCTGAATTATTCCATCTCCTCCTGGCGCACAGTCCATTTCATTTAGTTTTATTAGTGGTTGAGAAGTTGGATAGTTACTATCAGAAGTTTCCTGAGCTTGGTTAATTACTACACTGGCGATCGCCGGGTCGATCCAATTATTACCTTCATTAGTAACCTCAATAGCCTGAAGTAAATTACTAAAACTGACATCTTTGAGACTATATGAGTCTGCACCAGCACTAAAAGCAGCTATTACAGTATCTTCACTATCTTTTGTTGTTAAAACTAACACTTTTGTTTGTTTATATTCCCGATCACCATTTAATTGTTTCAACTTCTGAGTTAGTTCAACTCCATCCATATCAGGTAGATTAAGAGCAACTATTGCTACATCAGGCTGAGTTGTTTGCACAATATTTAAACCTTTTTGGCCAGAAGCGGCATCCCCAACTACTTTAATACCTTCAGACATTTGTAATGCAGCTACCAACCCAGCACGACTTGAGTCATGCTTTTCAATCAAAACAACTCTGATTATGTTCATCGTAATTCCCTTTTGCTTAAGTTAAACTTGTGGGATTGTTTGTAAATCAGTTTTGATTTATCTTATAGGGAAAATAAGAAAATGCTCTTCAGCTTTAACGTAAAGCCCCTATTTTTGTAAGCTTATCATCTAATTTTCTCAAAAACTGTAAATCTGTCTCTGGTAAATACCCCCCACTATCCTTTTCTAAAAAACTAAACCCTTGCCTAAACTCATACCCACTTGCCTGAATAGGTGCGTCAAAATGACAGGGAATAATCTGCCGAAAATTCCAACTTGCCACTTTCTCAACCCACTCCATCACCTGTTTGGGATCGCGATTCAAAATCAGGGTTTGCAATATAGGTGCTACTAACAACCGCCCATCCTGTCGTAATTGTGTAAAAGAACGCTGCCAGTCAGACTTCCATCGCCACGGTAAGAGACCAAAATATGCACGCTTCGAGCGATCGCCTGCTTTCCAAACATTCTTAAAAATTTCCCCAGTAGGAACTACCTCTAAAGCACCCACCTGAAAATATAATCCAAACAAACATATTTTTTGCCACCCTACACATCTATTTGTGGGAGTATCCTCTACCACATCAAACACATCATCTTTGGCATGAAACAATAACGGATAGGGATCTAAATTCAAAATATCGGGCGGTTCAGCAGGTACAGATAAAACAGTATCAACCGCCAGTAAAGTTTGGGATGGACTATGCCAGAATACTACTTCTGCAAAAGGTTTGAAACCAATATCAAGGGGTCCGAGAGTTGCGTAGTCAAATTCTGCTGCAAAAGGTGCATCTCCACTATTCACAGGGAGTAAGTAGGTGCGGTTTCTTGGTAAACCCAACCAACTCAGGGGTAAATTTAGAGGAAAACTCCATTGGTTGGGCGTAACAAAAACTTCAGCTGTGGGAAATTTTCTCGCAAAGGGTCCCACATATACTTTATGTTCTAAGCCAGAAATAGTTGGTAAAATAATATAGCGAACTTCTCCAAATTTTTCTACCAATTCATTGACAAGGCGCACACATTCCCGGGTTGGTGCTATAGGCGCATAAACAAACAAACCACCTCCGATCATTCTTACCACTGTCATCCGAATTGGTACAGTGACATAGAAGATACCCTGAAGTTGGTCAAAAGTCCAGATTGTATCTTTGACAATCTCCTTTCGTAATGTTCGTCTTTGTCCATAAGGGTATAAGGGTAAAATAGGCCATAGAGGCCATGACCAATCCTGAGAGTGAGAAATATTCTGTTGTCTTTGTTTCCCTGAATGCACTTTTAATGCAGTTATTTACTACAGTTATTACTTTATAGTATTAAGAAGAAATAAGGAAGTGGGCTAGCCAAAATTAAATTTCGGAAATTAGAATTTGATGCAATTCCTTTACGTTGGTAGTTCTACTGTAAAAGTTGTCCAACCATTACTGCTAGTGACAAGTATATTGCCATTTAGCTGCTCTACCAATTTTTTTACTAGAGCTAAACCTAAACCTGTCCCCCCTTGTTTCCAAGGATCGGCATTAGGCACTCGATAAAATTTATTAAATATTTTAGGTAACTCAGATTCGGGAATTTCTGATGGGTTACTAATCATAAATTTGATTGTAGAAGGTACTTCTTTAAGGCTTTTTTTGCTACTTTTTTTCTGGTTAGATTCAACGGAAAACTTAATTTCGCCACCATTCTGGGTATACTTACAAGCATTATTCAGGAGTTCTGCTAAAATTCTGCTTAAACTATGATTATTAGATATAATTTTAGGTAGTTTTTTAGAACATTTAACTTTTAGAGTTTGTTCCCGTTCTCTAACTCTAGATTTAAAAGGATCGATCATAGTGGGAAGCCAACTTGCTAAATCTATTGTATCTATAGGGATAAATTCAGTGCCACCTTCTAAGCGCTGTAAATCTAACAAATCGGTAATTAACTTAATTTCTCTTTTACACTCTGTATCTAAAATATTTAAATATTCTTTACCGCGTTCTGATACAGGAAAGACTTTCAACATATGAATAGCCATTTTCATGTTCGATAGAGGTGTTCTTAACTCATGAGAAACAGTGCTTAAAAAATCATCTTTGAGAATATTAAGTTGCTGTAGTTCTCGCACTTTTTGTTGCAATTCTGCTGTGCGGTCTTGAACTTGTTTTTCTAAATCTGTGTTCAGAGTTTGTACTTGTTGATAAAGTTGGGCCTGTTGAATACCGATCGCTAACTGAGTTGCTAGCTGCTTCAAAAAATCAATTTCAGATTGTTGCCACTCTCGAATTCCCGAACCTTCCTGGGTACACATCAGTCCCCATAGTTGTCCATCTTGGGAAATTGGTACTATTAACCAAGCTTTTACCTGTTTTTCCTTCAACTCAGTAATTTTTTCTGTACTTGAATCTGTTTGAGTGATATCAGAAACTGCCTGAATAGTATTTTGATTCATGTTTAAATTTGACATTAAGCATTCGGATGAAATTGTTTCTCCCATCCAGGAGTTGCAGTTTTTTTCTACTGACTCAGCAACTATTTTAGCGACTTTTGCAGTTTCTACCTGAAATAACACTACTCGATCTGTTTTGAGGAATTGCTTAACTTCTGTCACTACAGCATTAATAATTTCATCTATATCTAGAGATTGATGAATCCGAAGAGCTATTTTTGCCAGGAGGCGATCGCGTTCTAACTGTGCTTGTATTTCCGCCGTTCGTGCCTGCACTTCTTTTTCTAATTGTGCATTTCTAGTGCGTAATAGTTCAAATTTTTCTGCTTGCAGTTGATTAACATCTTTTCGTAATTTTCTGACCAACCCAAACATTACTGTCGGGTCTAATACTTGCAGTAAACTAGTCTGATTAACTGTTCCCAGAAACTCTCCTTGTTTACCACATACTATCAATATTTCTACCTGTTCATGCAACATTTTTTTATGAGCATCCCAGAGAGAATCTGTTTGTTTCAAACAATTCAATGGCGTTTTCATTACCTTTTTTACAGGTGTTGTTGCCAAACTCATATTTATATAATAGCCTTGTGCAATATCATCTGTAGTGATTATGCCAACAGGTTTGTCAATTTCAGTCCTTTGTGTTTTATTTTTTTTATTCTGTGTTACGATTACACTATTTACTTGTTGATCAGACATCAATTTACTAACCTCCAACAATGATGCCGTTTCTGGAGTTGTGACTGTAAAAGAATCATTTTTTACTTCATTTACCCTTCTTGAGCTGAGAATATTAGAAGGTTGCAGTACTTGACGAATTCTTTCTGGTGTCACAACGCCAACTATTTGACCCATACTATCTAGCACTGGTAGATGACTAATTTTATGTTGGCGAAACAGAGATAAAGCAGTAAATAAATCTTGATCGTCTGATTCTTTTATAGTCACAAAATTAGATGATATGACTTCTTTTATCTTGACATTTTCTGATAAATTGCTTAGATTACCAA
>NZ_JAAHGK010001740.1:0-1189 GCF_010672505.1 Okeania sp. SIO2B9
GTCAGGAGTTGTTTTTGTAACCAGTATTTGAGCAAGCTTCCAAAAATATTTCGCCTTAAAAGGCGGGGTTGCGTGACCCAATTATTTTGATAAGGAACAAGAATTAAATAAGATCCATAAATGTGCTTACAATTCCATGTTAACAGGTCATCTAAACCATAGACTATAGCTAGGGCAATATGTAACGCATCATTAGCAGCTTTAGGGGGGAGGTTGCTGAGAGTCAAAAATTATTTGGCTAAGTTTTCTACCGTTAAATTTAATCCAAGTAAGGGAAAATCTTGCAAAATCTCCAGTCTCTTAGTAGCTATTTCACCTTCTTGAAAACTAGACACGCGCTAGACATTTGCCATCGGTGAGTGCAAATGATTTGATTACTCACCCGTTTCAATGTGTACTTCCTGTGAAAGTTGATGTTCCGCCCACAAACTATGGGTTAGGATTCCCTCAAGGGCTTTCCTCCATTGAAAAAGTTGAGTCCTCCGAATACGATGTAGTTTAATAAAACTAGCAACTCGCCTCCAATGACTCCAATCATGTTTGTTGACATCCTCCGGTCTCAACAAACACTGCGGGATTTTTTCAGATAAATTCAAAGCTCTACGACCAATTACTAAAGCAGCAGCAGTGCCACTGTTTAGACCGTATTTAGCCATGTAATTAATCATTCCTATCACGCTAGTAAAAGCTGGATTGACTTTGATTAATTCAACCCCAAATCTTCTACAGCATGACTCTAAAGCCTCTCTAAACATTCCTGTAGACAAGTTAGAAAGCATTGCATTATAAATTTTACTTTCCTCACTCATCTTGGCTTTTTTCTTGGTAAAATCCAGAGACTCAATAGCAATAGCGCACTCAAAAAAATCTGCTAATTTGACAATAGTCGCGACAATATTCCTCATAGTTGCTTGTCGTTGCCCAGTAGTTTGATTTTTCCATTGGTAAGGTAGCTCTTCTAAATATTCAATATTGCCATCCCATTTAACATAAGTAACTGAAATCAACTCGGCATTAAAATCAATGCCTATACAACCATTTTTTCTCGTATAAACTACTGGAATTTCTGGTACATAAGTAGAAAGATGTACATACCAATTATCCTGTTTATACTCCCTGCGAAAAACTTGAATTGTGATTGGTTTTAAATTATTTATGGCATAATCTAAATCTGTTGCTCTATATCTGC
>NZ_JAAHGK010001741.1:0-1188 GCF_010672505.1 Okeania sp. SIO2B9
GGGTGGGGAAATTATATAAAGAGGTAGCTTCTACCATTGGAGAGAGCTAATTTTAAAGTAAGCATTTCCTGCGGAATGCTGTGCAAACAGCTATTAGCGGTCAGATAGCCTCCTGCAGAGGAACTGGGTTATCAGCAATGAAAATAAACATAAATAGCTAAAGTTAGCTGATGATTAATCCTTTTCCCAGGCTTTTAATTATCGCTCAATCTTAATTTTAATTCCTCGTTTAAATACAATAAATGATGAAATTTCATGGCAGAATGCTAGCGACTGAATGGTTAAAAATTTAAGCATAAATCTCTACCTTTCCATTTTGTATAATTCTTTTTTTAAATTGGTATAAAACCTACGACTTGAAAACCTAATACCAATTCTCAAAAACTTTGCTCTACTTGAAATTTCTATTTCTAAATACTATTTATTGACGTGATGTAAGCCTTTAATCATCTTTGCTATTTTGAGGCTTATTTTGACACTTTCCAAATATAGCATTACTCTTGATAAATGGTATAATATCGTGTCCGGATAATTAGTGATGAAAAAACTTTCTCCTCTTTTTCCCTCCTGACTCGGTCTTCCTGACTCGGTCTTCCTCCTTTATTATTTATAACTATTCAACCGGACATAATATAACACCTAAATACCTATTAATATAATTAAGCAAAAATTGTTTTTAATGATTTTACAACTGTTTGTATTTGTTGGTTACTTAAAGCTAAACCACTAGGAAGATAAAATCCACGTCTTGCTATATTTTCAGCTACAGGGCAAGATTCTTGCTTAAATAATCCCATTTTTTGGAATACTGGTTGTTCGTGCATACACCAGAAAAAAGGACGAGTACCTATTTTTTGTTCGCGCAATTTTTTCATTGCTTCTTTAGCATCAAAAGAAACAGAATCTTTGAGTACAACCCCATAAACCCAGTAAATATTATCAGCATATTCTGTTTTTGTCAGAGGTAATTCTAATTCAGAAACATCTGCTAAAAGTTCAGTATAAAGTTTACCCATATTTCGCTTACGCTGGATAAATTCATCTAACCTTTCTAATTGTGCCAAACCTAATGCTGCTTGTAGGTTAGTCATGCGTAAATTCCAACCTAATTCTTCATGGATAAAACGTTGTTGTGGTTGAAAACAAAGATTTCTCAAAGACCGACATTTTTCAGCTAGTATTTCATCA
>NZ_JAAHGK010001742.1:0-1182 GCF_010672505.1 Okeania sp. SIO2B9
CCAGGCGCGCCAGATGCGGATCTGACGCTATCGCCCCAACACCGATGTACAAAGAATATTTTTCTCACCAGTTAATGAGGCAACAATTAGAGTTTTAACTGCTAATGGTTGCGAAGTTGTGATTCCTAAAAGTCAAGGTTGTTGTGCTGCTTTGCCAGAACATCAAGGGCAAACAAAACAAGCTCATACTTTGGCAAAACAAATGATAGATAGTTTTGCTAATACTGGCGTTGATGCCATTATTATTAATGCTGCGGGTTGCGGTCATACTCTGAAAGAATACGGCAATATTCTCCAAGATGATTCAGAATATTCTGACAAAGCAAAAGAGTTTTCTAGTAATGTTAAAGACGTGCAAGAATTTTTAGCAAATGTAGAATTAACAGCTAAACTTTCTCCTTTAACTGAAGAGGAAGAATTGACTATAGTTTATCAAGATGCTTGTCATTTATTACACGGTCAAAAAATTAGTTTGCAACCCAGACAACTATTACAAAAAATTCCCGGAGTGAAGTTGCGCGAACCAATAGATGCTTCTTTGTGTTGTGGTAGTGCTGGAGTTTATAATATGTTGCAACCGGAAATAGCTGATGAGTTGGGGCAACAAAAAGTAGAAAATTTGTTGAATACAGGTGCAGAATTAATTGCTTCTGCTAATCCTGGATGTTCTTTGCAGATTAAAAAGCATTTAGAATTGCAAGGAAAGAAAATGATTTTAATGCATCCAATAGAGTTATTAGATTATTCAATTCGAGGAGTTAAGCTATAAGAAGAAGAAGGAGTCAGGAGACAGGAGACAGGAGACAGTAGACAGAATTTTAGAAGAAAATCATAGCTGCCGTGATTGAGTCATCATATATATCACTCCGAAGCCAGCGTATTTCATATCTCATTGGCGAAAAAGGTCATGCATGATAACTGGATTTGGTATTTAGGGTTTGCTTATGGAAAGTCTTTTGGTAGGAGTCAGGAGACAGGAGAAAAGGGTCGGGAGCGAGGAGGCAGTAGTAAGAATTATCCCTTGATTTTTCTGCCATAGTCAGTCCAAAATCCTAACTTTTTGAGCTGCCTACAACGAAAACCTTATACTTTTTAAAGACCTAAAAAGGCACTTGTCTCTATATGTCAATGCTTTGATATTTAATCAGCAAGCCCTAAATACCAAATCCAGTTATCATGCAT
>NZ_JAAHGK010001743.1:0-1178 GCF_010672505.1 Okeania sp. SIO2B9
TTTTATTTCAGATAGTCTCCAATCTCAAATTAAATATTTTCCTGAAAAAACTCTGATTATTGGGGATGAAGCACATCATTTAGGTTCGCCCAAGTTAGAGAAGAGTTTACCAAAAAATATTGGTTTAAGACTTGCTTTATCTGCTACACCAGAAAGATATTTTGATGACCAAGGAACTACAGCGATTTTAGATTATTTTGGTGAAGTATTACAGCCTGAATTAACTTTGGCTGATGCGATTAGACAAGGTGCTTTAGCTCGTTATCTTTATTATCCAATTTTAGTAGAATTGACTGAAGCAGAAAGTCGCGCTTATGCAAAATTAACCTCGAAGATTGGTTGGGTATTATTATTATCAGAAAAAGAAAATGTAGAGATAGAAAAAGAAGACTTAACTGCTTTATTAATTCAGCGTTCCCGTTTAGTTGCTTCAGCCACAAATAAATTAACAGCATTAAAAGCATTAATGGCTAATCGTTTACAAACCAGTCATACTTTATTTTATTGTGGGGATAGTTCCGTAGAAACTGAAGATATTTCAAATTTAAGACAAATGGAAGCAGTGGTAAGAATATTAGGTTATGAATTAGGTTATCGAGTTAATACTTATACTACTGAAACTTCAATTAAAAAAAGAGAAAAATTAAGGCAACAATTTGAAAATGGAGAATTGCAAGGTTTAGTAGCAATTAGATGTTTAGATGAAGGGGTAGATATACCAGCAATTAAAAATGCAGTTATTTTAGCAAGTAGTCAAAATCCTCGACAGTTTATTCAGAGAAGAGGCAGAATTTTACGACCTCATCCAAGTAAGGAAAGGGCAACTTTATTTGATATGATTGTTTTACCTCCAGATATGGGTAGAAGTACCTTGGAAGTAGAAAGAAATTTACTGAGAAAGGAGTTGAAAAGGTTCTTAGAATTTGCCGATTTAGCAGATAATTCTGGGGAAGCTAGGAGAAAGTTATTAAACATTCAAAAAAGATATGGATTATTAGATATTTAATATCATGTCCAGATAATTAGCGATCAAAAACTTTCTCCTTTTCCTCCTCTTCTTTCTTACCGAATTATTAATTATTAATTATTAATAATTAAATAATTCTGGTTTAAAGCCTCCCCTTTTAAGGGGAAAAAATAAATAATATTTCTTTATATTCAATCCTCTCGGTTTTAAA
>NZ_JAAHGK010001744.1:0-1177 GCF_010672505.1 Okeania sp. SIO2B9
TCCAATACCTATTGCTTGAATAACTGCTGAGTTATCTGGTTGAGATTTAGCTACAGATAAATCAAGTGGATTAACACTATAATTGTTGAGTGAAGAATTAGATCTTAAACCAGAGTTCGCAGAGCGTTGCAATAACAAAATTGCTTCTACCATCACATCAACTACTGCTTTTGGGGTTGCAGGTTGAGGAGTTGGCACATTTAAAAATTGATGACAAACTCCATCTTTGTCAAAACGCCCCAGTTTAATTGCCGTTCCCCCTATATCAATACCTATTACCTGAATATTCATGTTAGTTAGTCTGTGTTTAGCTGTCACACAACGCACGTTAACGCTTTCCTAGGTTATGAAGGGCGCAAACGGGATATGTAAAGCGTAGCATTGCCTCAACAAAACAAGAAACTTCATCAGGAAATTGGGTACAGTTATCCTTGTTTTGAAGTTCCCGTTATCATCCCATATAATTTGTCCCCTTCGGGGGAGCTACCCTTACGGTAGAACAGTTATAATAGAGCTGCGTAGTTTTACTTTAGCAATAATATTAAGTATTGCAAGGGCTAGAGCAAAACTACAAACAAAAACTTTATTATTGCTAATTAAGCGGACATGATATCAGATTCAACGGCAGAGAACTTCACTTAAAATCTTTCAACACTAGAATTAAATATAGGTTCAACCCGGATAGCAATTATAGCAGAGGGACGAACAACCATATATTCTCCTTGAATAGTCTTAATTGGCACATTTACAAACTCTGGAGAATCATGCTTTGGAACTATAACGCCACTGTACCAAGTTTGAAATTCTTTAAGAGTCAGAAAACGTACTTCTTCGCGAGCGCCACCTTGTAAAATCAGGTGTATGGCAAATTCATCAGGGTTTCTAGGCATATCTTTATCAGTTATCAGTTACCAATTATCAGTTATTAGTTATCAGTACCTACTACTAAAGCAGAGGGACTATATCTAATAGGGATTAACTGCCATTAACCCCTACAGGTGGTTTATATTTTCATATTTTGCGTAACTCCCGATCCTTTTAAAAGGAAGGAAAGGTCTGAGACCTTATTTCTTGGACAAAAGTTAAAAATATTAATTCCGACTTCTATTAAGTCAGATTAATTAATCATCATATAGGAGGATTATATAATTAATTAAATTAACAATTAATCATTCCC
>NZ_JAAHGK010001745.1:0-1176 GCF_010672505.1 Okeania sp. SIO2B9
TTAAATTTATCGTATTTGCTACTTCTGATTTCTTACTTAAATCCTTCCTTTTTTTCTTACTTTTAACTTTTGACTTCCTTTATGAATCAAAATCAAATAGAATCAAAAAAAGCTCTTTTATTAATTAATCCCCATGCTAGAAAAGTCACTAATAATTTACATTTAGCTTTAAATTATTTACAAGATTTTGGCTTAGAAGTTATTTGCAAAGAAACTCAATCTCCCCAGGATTTTAACCATTTTATTCAAAACTATAAAAACCAGGTAAATATGGTAATCATTGGTGGTGGAGATGGCACATTAAACTTGGCAGTAGATGCTCTAGTAGAAACAGGTTTACCCTTGGGAATTTTACCATTAGGAACAGCTAACGACCTAGCTAGAACTTTAGGAATTCCTGATTCTTTATTTGAAGCTTGTCGAGCGATCGCTACAGGTAAAAAACGTTATATAGATTTAGGCGTAGTTAATGGCAAATATTTTTTCAATGTTGCTAGTATCGGATTAAGTGTAGATATTACTAACAATTTAACTAAGGAAGCTAAACGTCGATGGGGTGTATTAGCTTATGCTATTACTGCCAGTAAAATGATTTTAAAAAGTCGCCCTTTTACTGCAGAAATTCGCTGCAATGGTGAAACAAAAATAGTTAAAACTCTGCAAGTTGCGGTAGGAAATGGCAGACATTATGGAGGTGGCATGACTATTGCTCACGATGCTACAATTGATGACCAAAGACTAGATTTATACAGTTTAGAAATTAAGTATTGTTGGCAATTTATCGGTATGTTGCCTTCTATATGGCAAGGAAAATATCAAGAAAATTTTGGATTTCGTTTCCTCTCTGGTTCTGTATTTAATGTTTATACCCGCAAACCTCGTCCTATTAATACAGACGGGGAAATTGTTACTTATACTCCAGCACATTTCCAGGTAGTTCCTTTAGCTTTAGCCGTTATTGTACCCAGGAAACTAACAACTGAAAAAGAAAAACTTAACCCTGTAATTGATTAGTGCCGCTACGCGGAAGTCAAAAGTAAGAAGTCAAAATTCAAAAGTAAGAAGGAAATTATAGTGATCAATAGGAGTCAACGATTCAGTAAGTATTTATGATTAATATTTAACTGAGAATTTGACTCTTGATAACCGACTCCAATTAACTCATCCCATACTCGG
>NZ_JAAHGK010001746.1:0-1173 GCF_010672505.1 Okeania sp. SIO2B9
TGCCATTCTCAAAGATTCATATTTAGATGTGAGGGCTAAACTTGATAATGGCTCTACAGTGATTATTGAAATGCAGGTTTTAAATATCGAAGGTTTTAATAAACGAGTTATTTATTATGCTGCAAAAGTTTATGTTAATCAACTCCAGCGAGGTAAAGTTTATACAGGTCTAAAACCAGTAATTTCTTTAACTATTGCTGATTTTACGATGTTTAAGGAGAGTGAAAAAATTATTACACGCTTTGCATTTAAAGAATGGGAGAATTCTTTTGTTTATCCAGACAGCGATATAGAACTATTTTTTGTGGAGTTACCTAAATTTAAGAAAAAATTGGCAAATTTAGAAAATATTACAGATAAATGGCTCTACTTTATGAAACATACTAATAGTTTGGAGGTCGTACCGGAATCAATGGAAGTAGTTCCTGAAATTAGTCAAGCTTTTACTATTGCTAATGAGGCTAATTTAACTATAGATGAATTGCAACAATTGGAAAAGCAAGAGCAATTTCTTCTTGACCGGAAAGGGGCAATTGCTTTTAGTAAAGAAGAAGGTCGTGAAGAAGGGAAAATAGAAGGTCGTGAAGAAGGGAAAAGGGAATTAATTATAAATTTAATAGAGCGTTTATTAGGAACAATTGATTCCAATATAAAAGAACGCTTTAATCAATTATCAAATAGGGAATTAGAAGAATTAAGTCAGGTAATGTTAGAGTTCAAAAATATATCTGATTTAGTAGCTTGGTTAGAGCAAGTCAGAGATGAAGAGTGACACAAATAGGTAATAAATAGGGAAACTATTTTTTTGATAAAAAATCAATATTTAAGTCATACTAAGAGAAAGTAAAAATAATACTGCTGACTTCAATTTTTTTCTGAAAACTTCTAACAAATACTCCTTCATAAATACTAAATCACCCAATAATAACCATGAAAATATTAGTAGCGAGCCACACCTATATTGTTGATTTAAACCGGGAAAAATTACGCGCTTTAGCTCAACTTGAACCGGGTATTGAAGTTATGGTTGTTGTTCCTAAACGTTGGAATCCAAAAGGAGTACAAAGTCAAATAGTTGAAACCCAATTTATTGATGAAGGTTCTTTTCAAGTAGTACCTATTTCTAATTACAGCGAAAATAATCAAGCTTTACTGACTTTTGGTCCTGACTTA
>NZ_JAAHGK010001747.1:0-1172 GCF_010672505.1 Okeania sp. SIO2B9
GAGAAGTGTTACTGTCACGAATTGGTACAAGAGTATCATCTACATCTAAAACTAACCCTTTAATTTGATTTTTTTGAATAATTCCCGATGTTAGACTTAAAATTGAGTTTCCCAAAACTAAATTTGGCTGTAAAAGTTTACCCCAAGACATAAAATTAATATTTATTATAATCACGATAATTTTAAATAAATAAGTTAAAAGTCAAAAGTAAAATATTAGCGCAGTATAAATAAAATACATCAAAGTTATTTATTCATAAACTGCTAATTTTGACTTTCTTACTCATCAAAAAAAAATAAAAAAAACTACTAGCTACTGAGATGATAACATTCTTTCTACCTCTGCAATAGCAGCCTCATGTTCTGCAGCAGTACGACTGAAAATATGAGTACCATCATACCTGGCCATAAAATATAAATATTCAGTATCATCTGGATTAAGAGTTGCTTCTAAACTTGCTAAACCAGGACTAGCAATTGCAGTTGGTGGTAAGCCAATATTAAGATAAGTATTATAAGGAGAAGGAGTTTCAACCTGACGATAGGTAAGAGGTTTCTCTTTTGTTTGACGGATACCAAGGCCATATTCCACTGTTGGGTCTGCTGCTAACCTCATACCTTTCTTCAAACGATTATTAAATACACCGGAAATTACACCTCGCTCCTCAGAAACTACAGATTCCTTTTCTACAATACTCGCCAATGTCACCCACTCATGGAGGTTCAAATTTTCGGCATTATTCAGATTTTTCTGATATACAGGTAATGCAATTTTTTCAAACTGCCCTAGCATTTGATTAATAATAGCTTCAGGAGTATTTTTTTGTGCTTCTATCTTATAAGTATCTGGGAATAAATAACCCTCTAAGTGAGGTATATTACTTGGTAACCAGGGAAATTTATCATAAGGAATATTTCTAGTAGCAGCAATAAAATCAGCAGCAGGAAAAAATCCTTGAGCTTCTAAATATTCAGCCATTTGTTGAATTGACCATCCTTCACGAATGGTATAGCTGAGTTTAACTACATCTCCCTCTAGAATTTTATCTGCAACAGCTTGGAATTTCTGGGTCAAATGGTTGGGAATACAAAATCCCGATCTAGAATTTAAAGCAGGAACTTATAAATTATCACCGACAGAACCACTCAGCGCGATCGCAGATAAAATTCTA
>NZ_JAAHGK010001748.1:0-1170 GCF_010672505.1 Okeania sp. SIO2B9
CTGAGAATTCTCAACACTCCTTCTGCTAACCCCCAACCCTTTTCAAAATGGATGCACCAATCAACAGCATGGGCAAAGAATTCTTCACCCAAGAGAACTTCGACCGCCTCCCGACTCACATCAGTGCCAAACATATGCAGTGCATCCAAGTCGGTCGCTAACTTTCCCCAATCAACTCGCATAAGGACCAATTCCTTGCTTTCATACTTTATTCGAAAAACGGTTCATCAGGAGAAAGTATGCCTAAACTAAAGATCTAGGTGCCAGCAGATGAGGCATCTTAATCGGAAGTTGTTAAAGCTTCTGAACCCATATCCTAATCGTTTTATCAATTTCAATCGGTTCTTTAATCCTTCTACTACCCCACTCGTTGTCTTAGTCTCAAAATAAGCTGTTATTTCTGTAAACCAGCGAGGAAGCGTTCCTACGCTATCCTTAAATGTTCCTTCTGCATCCTTCATCCAGTCAATCAATGCAAATGCTCCTTCTGACCAGTCATCATGAGTATCAAATATTTTTCGAAAATCTTCTCTTTGCTGATGCATTTTCGCTAGTAATGGAAATGTTTCTTTCACCTCCTCTAGCTTATCCTTCTGTTTGTCAGTCAAATCCTCTTCTGACTTAAGAAGCGCATATTTACTCCCTTTAAGGATGTCATAAAGACGTTTCTTCTCGGTTTCATCTTCGATATCTTTTACTCTCTTCTTCTCTGAAATTCTTGCAGTATTTAGGGCATCATTTATAAGCTTAGATACATGGAACCTATCGGCTACTATTTCGGCATTTGGCATTCGCTTTTCCACTAAGCTTCGATAGTTTCCTGACAAGTCAATACTCACTTCCTCTATTTGGCTAAGAACCTTATCTCCCCAAGTATCTAGCTCTTTATTAATGGCTGCATGAGTCCGACCTTCCACCAGCCCAATAACTTCACTTTTATCGAGATCAACAATACTTGTAAGATAGTCCTTATGTCCCTTCTTTAAGGCGATTTCGTCCAGTCCTACTCGTCTTAAACTACTGAGGTCATAACTCCATTTTTTTTACTCAAATACTCCATCATGGATTCAACAACATCATCTGTAATATGATTTTGCTTAGCAACATTGTGAATATCGCCATGAATCAGCTCGCTGATAACTTTTTCTGCAAAACGGTCTGTATATTGTC
>NZ_JAAHGK010001749.1:0-1169 GCF_010672505.1 Okeania sp. SIO2B9
TCCTGTCTCCTGTCTCCTTCTTCAAAATATGGATGGCTATCATCCCGAGTCTCCCTTACAGGAAAACGCGGGACTTTCCGTCATGGGAGTAAAAAAAAATTAAGCTGCCTTTAAGTTTAAGGCAGCTCTATCAAATAATTTTTAAATCTATAGGTAGTTAAAATCTTTATTTCTGAGCAGTTGCGGATTCTTTGACTAATTCTTTAATTTGTTCCAAGTTATCTGGATCTACATAATGACATACTGCGTCATCTAGACAAATTAAAGCCCAGCCAGACTCATCTATGCTCATTAGTTTATAATCTCCTTGCTGTATAAAAAATCCTTTGTGATTACGAGTTTCTGGCTTTAAACTAACTTCTTTGTTGTTGTTATTAATTGTCATTGTATTTCAACTCCTTTGTATTATCTAAAAATTAGGTCTGGCTCTCTGATATAGAGATTTTTACTAAAGACTAAACAAGTTGTTAAATTTTCCCAGACTTGCTTATGTATATTAGGCACAGCCTCACACTCTAAAAATCTTTTTCTGAATTTATTTGTGCTTTAACTACCTATTCATTTTTTTTGCTTAGTGTATGTTATTGTTTTACTTTCAGCAATTTTTGTAGGTCATAATAGGCTATTAATTCAGACATTTTATCTGTGTTTTAGGATTGTACAGATAATTTCCCATTATCCTCATTTATGCAGACAACTTTATGATATTATTTGAGTAAATATCTTGAGGAAGTCAACCTTTAACTTGAATTTTATGTAATGCCAATATTAGCATTCTTCAAGTTTTCGCTAGATGATTTAGAGGTAGTTTGTAGAGCTAGATGCTCTATGTGGGATGTTCTCAATTTACAGCGATTAAGTAATCTCTTAAAGTTCTAAACATCATAACATGATTTTCTTGGATATCTCATAAAGTTTTTATATGAATTATTAAGTTTTTTTAACATATATATTTTAACTTCTTGAATCAGTGAAGAGTAGTTTAACTAGGAGAAGGAAAAAAAGATTTAATGTTGAGAATTTATGCGAGTTCTATATCTTTGAAAAATAGCTTTTAATGTTTTGCTTCATCTATACAGTTATCAGCTCAACTCAAAACTATTTATTATCATCCTTTAGTGGTTTCTGGATGCTATAACACTGCTTTTTTATAGTGTATAGTTTATCTT
>NZ_JAAHGK010000175.1:0-8081 GCF_010672505.1 Okeania sp. SIO2B9
CGCTTCACATATGCAATTTGAGCTTTACGATTAGGAGCATACATTTGAAATGCTGTATTTTCATAGATGGCATCAAAACCATATTTGAGATAAGGACGATCGTTTCTTGCTGAAATATACTCAGGTGTGATGTCTACAAAAGGTCCGATATAAATATCGGAATAGCTGTGTTGGCAAAGCTTATGGAAATTTTCTCCATTGGCTGGATTTGGAGAGTCAGTTAAAGTACTAATCATACCTTGGGAATATTCAGCCAGTGTTCTTGCATTTGTGCCATCTGCTGAACTTACCTCATAATAAGTAAAAGGCTTTTTCTCATCTTTTAGTCGGTGTTTTGCTAACCTTTGTAGAGCTACACCGATTCGGCATTGCTCTTCTATAATAAAGGGAACACTGGCACAGAAATGTTGATAGAATGTTCCTATATTGCGTTGAAATACACTGTGGTATTCCCGATATTCATTGCTTTTACTTAAAAAGTCAGAGGCTGCATATACGCTTTGTGTAGGTGCTTGAGAGATACCCGCAGCAATATTCTCAAAATGTTTCAGGAGAGAGGTTACACGAGGCCCTTTAAGCAAAGTAGCTCTGATTTTATCATAGTCAAATACTTTCATATTTAAAAAATACCAGTCGAATCCTATCTATGATCCCTGCCACTATACCACAAAGGGGGTTGGGGGGTTAGATTTTTTTCACCCATAGTTCTAGACTAAACGTGCTAGTAGTTTGGGTTATAAATATATAGGGTTTGCGCTCAAAAGTCTTATGGGTAAGGGTAGGAGACAGGAGACAGGAGACAACCCACCCCTAACCCCTCCCAACCCACCCCTAACCCCTCCCAGGAGGGGAGGGGAAGACAGGAGGAACGGGGAATGAGCGAGGAGGTAGGATTCATTAATTGATAATGGATAATGGATAATTACCTCGGATTTTAACCGTTACGGAATTGAATATAAGGAAATATCCTAGCAATTTTTTCCCCTTAAAAGGGCAGGCTTTAAACCACAATTATTTAATTAGTATATGTTGATAATTCTATAATTACTTCAAGCCTTTAATCTCCCCCACTCCCCTACTCTCAACTATACAATAACTATTCAACCGGATTCTATATTAGAACTCAAAAATGCGTAATTCCTCAAACTATATCTTGTTGTTGGGTTGCGCTTGCGCTTAACCCAACCTACAGTTTTATCCCTCGGAAGCTATTAGCTATTAGTCGTTTTTTCTGGTGTTTTCATAGCATCAGAATTACCGTTACCATTTCCATTACCATTGGGCATTTCTAATTTTCGAGCTGCCAAATATTCATACATCGCATAACGAGTATTGACATCTTCCTGCGCTTGTGCTAATAACTCTTTGGCATCAGCTGGTTTACTCTTGGTGAGCATTTTGAACCTATTCTCCTGATACATCGACTCGCCTACTGGTTTCTTGGGCGATCGCATATCTAGTTGCAAAGGATTTTTTCCTTGTTGTACCAAGTCTGGGTTATACCGATACAACAACCACCGACCACTTTCTACAAGAGCTTTTTGATTACTCATTGCTGTCGTCATATTAATTCCATGAGCAATACAATGACTATAAGCAATAATTAAAGATGGTCCCTCATAAGCTTCAGCTTCCAAAAATGCTTTCAGGGTATGTTCGTCTCGCGCTCCCATGGCAACGCTGGCAACATAAACATTCCCGTAAGTCATTGCTATTAAACCTAAATCTTTCTTGCCTGATGGTTTTCCTCCTGCTGCAAATTTAGCAACTGCTGCACGGGGTGTTGCTTTGGAAGACTGACCGCCAGTATTAGAATAAACCTCCGTATCCATGACCAAAATATTCACATTTCGACCGCTGGCGATAACGTGGTCTAAACCACCAAAACCTATATCATAAGCCCAACCATCACCGCCAACTATCCAAACAGATTTTTTCACCAGATAATCTGCTAAAGTCAGCAGTTGCTTTGCTTCTGGCGAATCTACCCCTTGCAATTTTTCCTTGACTTGGGCGACTCGCTCCCGTTGTTCCCAAATATCAGCTTCAGATTTTTGGGAGGCGTTCAGAATGGCTTCAACTAAATTATCTCCCACAGTTCCCGCTACTTTTTGTAAAAGCTCCGTAGCAAACTGACTATGTTTGTCGAGAGACAGACGGAAACCTAAACCAAATTCGGCGTTATCCTCAAACAAACTATTTGACCAAGCGGGCCCGCGACCATCGGCATTTTTTGTCCAAGGAGTTGTAGGTAAGTTACCGCCGTAAATAGAAGAACATCCCGTAGCATTCGCCACAACCGAGCGATCGCCAAATAGTTGACTAATTAATTTAACATAAGGAGTTTCTCCACAACCTGCACAAGCACCAGAAAACTCAAACAAAGGTTCTTGCCATTGTTGTTGACGAATACGGTCGGGATGGAGGGAGCGACGGTCGGGGTTAGGTAGACCCAGGAAGAAATCCCAATTTTCCCTTTCTTGTTCCCGCAATGGTAACTGCGCTTCCATATTTATTGCCTTGCGGGATGGCATAGATTTATTTTTTGCCGGGCAAATATCTACACACACACCACAACCAGTACAGTCTTCGGGTGCGACTTGGATAGTAAATTTCTGTCCGGAAAAATCTTTATCCTTGACATTTGTAGATTTGAAAGTTGCCGGAGCATTATCTAACAAAGTCTCCTCATAAGCTTTACCACGGATGACCGAATGAGGACAAACCATAATACACTTACCGCATTGCACGCAAACATCTGGGTCCCAAGCTGGAATTTCTTGAGTAACATTACGTTTTTCCCATTTAGTTGTTCCGGTGGGGTAAGTTCCATCACATGGTAAAGCGCTGACTGGTAGTTGGTCACCTTCCCTAGAAATCATTTTGCCCAAAACATCCCGCACAAATTCTGGCGCTGTGTCGGGAATGGGTGGTAAACGGTGGAGAGTACTGCTAACTTCCGTGGGAATTTTAACTTCGTAGAGATTATCCAAAGTATTGTCAACCGCTTGTAAATTCATATTGACAATTTCCTGACCTTTTTTGCCGTAGGTCTTTTGGATGTATTTTTTAATTTGAGCGATCGCCTCTTCTCTGGGCAAAACATTAGCTAAGGCAAAGAAACAGGTCTGCATTACTGTATTAATGCGTCCCCTCATCCCACTATCACTAGCAACTTTATTAGCATTGATTACATAGACTTTTAAATTCTTGCGGATAATTTGTTCTTGAATTTCTACTGGCAACTGTTGCCAAACTTCATCGGGAGCGTAGGGACTATTCATCAGAAAAATAGAACCATTAGCTGCGGAGGTCAGAACGTCTAATTTTTCTAGAAAACTCCATTGGTGACAACCGACAAAATTTGCTTGGTCGATGAGATAAGTGGAACGAATGGGGTTAGCACCGAAGCGGAGGTGGGAGACAGTAACAGCACCAGATTTTTTGGAGTCGTAGACAAAGTAACCTTGAGCATAGTTGTCAGTTTCTCCCCCAATAATTTTAATGGAGTTTTTATTTGCACCCACAGTACCATCAGAACCCAAACCGTAAAACATTGCCCGCACCACATTATCTGCTTCGATAGAGAAACCTGCATCGAAAGGTAAAGATGTGTGAGAAAGGTCATCGTTGATGCCGACTGTAAAATGATTTTTGGGTTTATCGGCACTGAGGTTGTCAAAAACGCTCTTCACCATTGCCGGGTTAAACTCTTTAGAAGATAAACCATAACGACCGCCGACTACTTTTGGCATTGCGTCTGACCATTCTTCATTCAGAGCAGTAACTATATCTTGATACAGAGGTTCGCCACTTGCACCGGGTTCTTTTGTCCTATCTAACACAGCAATTTTTTTCACTGTTTCAGGTAATGCTGCGACTAACCTTCTGGCATCGAATGGTCTATATAGTCTAACTTTCAATACCCCAACTTTTTCACCATTGGCAGTTAAGTAGTCTACAGTTTCGTGAACTGTTTCACAACCAGACCCCATGAGAATAATAACCCTGTCTGCATCAACAGCACCGTGATATTCAAAACATTGATATTGTCGCCCTGTCAGTTCGGCAAATTTATCCATTGCTTTCTGAACAATATCCGGAGTTGCCGTGTAAAAAGGATTAACACTTTCCCTAGCTTGGAAATAAACATCCGGGTTTTGAGCTGTACCCCGTAAAACTGGTCGGTCAGGAGTCAAACCACGAGCGCGGTGAGCAAAAACAAATTCATCATCGATCATTTCCCGCAAAACCGTTTCTGGCAGAAGTTCAATTTTCTGTACCTCATGGGAAGTGCGAAAACCATCAAAGAAATGAATAAATGGCAGTCTTGCTTCCAGAGTGGCAACTTGGGAAATAAGTGCCAAGTCGTGAGCTTCTTGTACCGAAGCAGAACACAACATGGCAAAACCAGTAGCACGAGCAGCCATCACATCACTGTGGTCGCCAAATATAGAGAGACCTTGAGCTGCCAGAGAACGAGCTGCAACATGAATAACACAACAAGTCAGTTCCCCAGCAATTTTATAAAGATTAGGAATCATTAATAATAATCCCTGAGATGCTGTGAACGTTGTAGTTAGAGAACCTGTTTGCAACGAACCATGTACTGCTCCGGCCGCCCCACCCTCACTCTGCATTTCAACCACACTGGGAACTGTACCCCAAATATTCGGCGTGCCTTGGGATGACCAAGCATCGGCCCATTCACCCATTGGAGAGGAGGGAGTGATGGGATAGATGGCAATGACTTCATTGAGTTTGTGGGCAACACGGGCAACTGCTTCGTTACCATCCACTGTTGCAAAAGTTTTGTCACTCATAGATATTCTCCTGTTGAAATTCTCTGGTTATTTACAAATATTGTGGATTTTTGACATCTCCAGGGGTTGAAACACCCTGGATTCTGCGGTTAACCCACCGCAAATGGGACGGGGCGTTTAAAGTGCGGAATTTACTTCCGCACGCAGCCCCTCATAAATCCACATTTGCTTCAAGCCTGAAGGGCAGACTTCTAGGCTTCTCGGCATAGACTATTATCTAGCTGTTAGCTTACTTTTTTTCAATAGCTTTCACGAGTGGTTTTACTTAATATGTTGGAGCAATCTTCTCGCTGCTCTAGCTGCCTTCTTGCTTTTCGGTGCTGAATGCGGAGCTAACAGCCGTCGTAGGAAATCTATTCCCCGTCTCCTGTCCACCGGAATTTCACCGCACTAGCTAGAGATCATGGCAACAAACCTTGTTCTTACTTGCTATTTCTATTATAGCAGAACTTCACTCCGCTTTATTACCCGCGTGTCGTTATTCAACCAGCCGTTAAAACGGGCACTGCGTACTTCCTCCCGAAGCTTTTTAGGTTTAGTAATTTATTAATTAGATCTATTTTGAATATTCTACCTGTTTCTTACTTCTAAAAATTGATGTTTTTTTTACACCTATATGCAGCTTTTTTTGCTAAATCTTTTGTTGAGTTGGTATTGGACGAGAACAAAATGGGGGTCATGTATTTTTTAATACACAAGGCTTTTGAAAATTAACTCTTGGGATTTATTAATAAAAAAGCTTTAAAACTTATCTAACAATAAAATTTGTGTTAAAGCGTCGTGAATACCTATTTCTGCCATCGGAGAAAGTTCCTCCCCAAATTGAAAATTGAATACAGGAATTAATATCCACCAAGCGGGAGGTACGTAACTGTAAATAGGGTCTGCTGAAAAAATTGGTTGGTGGAGGTAGGACACGGGGACGCGGAGACGCGGAGACGGGTCGATGTGTGGGGAACAGGCAACAGTTTCGGCCATTTTATGTGAAGAAATTTTCTTGAATTTCAGCAGAAAATTTCAGTAAATTGATGCCAATAAGAGCCAAGAACGACGATATAATACCAAATTCACGCAAAGGCAGTTACATCTTAATTTGTGATTTATTCCTAAAAGAAAAAATTATAAATTCTATAAATTCTAAAATTTCCACCTTTTTTCCTCTTTAATATTTATGTTTTTCTTTCTCTGTTCCCAGCTCCGGTGTTCCCTGTTCCCTGTGTCTTCACGCTTTGCAATATTTTATGAAATTGGTATAAACTGAATATAAAAAGCTCATAAGCCTTAGCTATACTGACTTTTAGCTTTATTCAGCAAGCCCTAAATAAACTGACTGAGAGCAAGTAGCGATAGAGGATCTACAACTTGCCCCACACAATTTTTAAGGTGAGGAAGGGGTGGAGCGTAATTGTAATAACCAACAAGTAATTCAGGCGAGTCCCAAGGGCGATAAACATCAACAAAAATGACTAACTTGGCTTCAGACATTGGTTTTGCTAGGTCAGGGGTAAGTTGGAGGAGAGGGAGCGATCGCAAATTCAACAATTTCCAGTTTGCTACGAACTCTGCTACTCTTCTGCCTGCACCATAATCACTGTAGAAAATATTCCCATAACCTATTATTAATATTTCAGCCATTATTTATCTGCACTCTACCTTTTGCCTTCTCACATTATTGAACTATTAGGTTATGACTTTTGAAGATATTAATAGTTCTTTCTAATAATTCATCTGAAGGAGGTTCTGTTGTTTTGAGTTGATAATCATATCCTAGTTGTTGCCATTTGTATTCTCCCATTTTATGAAAGGGTAAAACTTCAACTCTTTCAACATTATCAAAAGGCTCTATAAATTCAGCTAATCCAGTTACATTATCAATGGGATCTGTCAAGTCAGGGACTAACACAAACCTTATCCATGTTGGCTTATGAATTTCGTTGAGATACCGAGCAAAATTAAGGGTTGGTTCCAGAGAAACATTGGTTACTTTCTGGTAAATTTTTGGATCAAAAGATTTAATATCTAATAATACCAAATCTGTATATTCTAAAACAGATTTAGCAACGTTCAAATGGACATATCCCGATGTATCTAAAGCAGTATGAATTCCTAGCAGACGACATCTTTGAAAAATTTCTTTGACAAATTCAGGCTGCATCAGAGGTTCACCACCAGTTACCGTGACACCGCCACCAGAAAATTTAAAGTAAGACTGATATTTTTCAATTTCTAAAATCAATTCATCAACAGACATTGACTTGCCATTTTCCGTATGACGACAATCAGCATTATGGCAGTATAAACATCTTAAGGGACAACCTTTAGTAAAAATAACAAATCGAATTCCCGGACCATCGACCGTCCCACAAGTCTCTATTGAATGAATAATGCCAGTCGATCCCATGTAAATTACTCCTCTCGAAAATGCCTAAGTCCTGTTTTTATTATTGGAGATTGGAGAGGTGAACAGCTGTTCACCCCTACAAAATAATCAGCGATCGAGAAACTTTATCCTTTCTAACCTTTTCTTTCCTCCTGCCTCCTGCCTTCTGCCTTCTACAACTGATTGTGGAATGTTCGGTTAATCACATCTAATTGTTGTTCACGACTCAGTTTAATGAAGTTAACTGCATAACCTGATACTCGAATAGTCAACTGAGGATATTCTTCAGGACGGTTCATTGCATCTAGCAAAGTTTCTCGGTTGAGAACGTTAATATTGATATGATGTCCCGTGTCGTGGAAATAACCATCTAACATTCCTACCAAATTGTTGACTTTTCCATCGTCAGTTTTCCCTAATGCTTCTGGCACAATAGAGAATGTGTATGAAATTCCATCTTTAGCATTTTCATAAGGTAATTTGGCAATGGAAGCCATAGAAGCGATCGCTCCTTTAGTATCTCGTCCGTGCATGGGGTTTGCTCCCGGTGCAAATGGTTCTCCTGCTTTTCGTCCATCAGGTGTGCTGCCAGTTTTCTTACCATAAACCACATTTGAGGTAATAGTTAAAATTGACTGAGTAGGTGTTGCATGACGATAGGTTTTGTTTTTGCGGATTTTATCCATAAAACTGCTTAAAACGCCAGAAGTGATTTCGTCAACCCGCTCATCATTATTGCCAAACTTTGGATAATCTCCTGTCACTTCGTAATCAACCGCTAACCCCTCTTCATTCCGAATAACTTTGACACTTCCATATTTAATTGCCGCCAGCGCATCTCCTACCACAGACAAACCAGCTATTCCACAAGCCATAGA
>NZ_JAAHGK010001750.1:0-1169 GCF_010672505.1 Okeania sp. SIO2B9
TGTGTTCAAAACCAGAACTCATCACACCGCTATTTACTGCTGCTGCCACATCAGAGTTTTCCAGCAAGTATTCACTTTCAAAAAATGCCATACTTTTTTTCAGTTAAATAAAATTTTTTTCCTTAAACTTAGACTTTGCCACTAGGAAAAATGTTCCCTCATTTTAAATAAAACCGTTTTCACTCAAAAATTCTGGTGTAATATCTTTGAAACTATTAACATGAGAATTTCCTGCCAAAACTGAATGGTTATTAGAACCATGACGTAGAAACTTAGCCACATATTTACCAAGAATATCTACCTCAATATTCACTAAACTACTTGCTTTTAAATGACACAAGTTTGTTTCATTGAAACTGTGAGGAATAACCGCTACCTCAAACCAATTGCCATCCACATCACAATCAGCAACAGTTAAACTAATACCATTTACTGCAATACTTCCTTTAGACACAATATAGGGAGCTATCTGACGTTGCCACCTTTCATCTACTGTTTGTGAAGCTGTAAATCTCATTTCCCAAGCATTAATCGTTTCCACAGAAGTTTGCAAGCGTCCAACCCCGTCAATATGACCAGTAACAAAATGGCCTCCTAACTTACTACCTGCTCGCAATGAAGTCTCAAGATTCACATACCTATCCGATATTTGGCCTAATGTACTACGTTGTAAGGTTTCAGGTGATACGATCGCCACAAATCCTTGAGCTAAAATGTCTATTACTGTTAGACAAACACCATCTACAGCTACACTATCGCCAATGGCCAAATCTTCCAAAATAATTTTACTGCCACTAGATGATCCCAGAGAAACTAAAATTTGGCTTTCTTCTAAAAGCTTAATTTTTCCTAAAGCTTGAATCAATCCTGTAAACACTGTTTTTCCTCTGATTAATTAATTAAAGATTAGTTAAATTTTATGAACGCAAACTCTATTAATATTCCGTTAACAGCAACGCTATAGCAGCGCGCTAGGCGTATATTTACAAATTGCAGGAACTCCCCAATAGCTAAAAGTCTTATATTATAAGCTTTTTATTTCCCCTATTGCCTGTTGCCTGGGCGAAGCGCTATAGTCTTGAAATTACACGGTTGTTATATCATGGTGAGCCATTAGTCAAGGTAGACACCATACTCTCAAAAATCGAAGATAATAAATAAATGTAAAA
>NZ_JAAHGK010001751.1:0-1169 GCF_010672505.1 Okeania sp. SIO2B9
TGTCCTCAACCAGTATCCCCTTATGGAATTACTAAGTTAGCAGCAGAACGATTAGGTAAGTTGTATCATCAGAATTTTGGTGTACCCTGCGTATATTTACGCTACTTTACAGTATACGGCCCCCGGCAAAGACCTGATATGGCCTTTCATAAATTTTTTAAGTGGATTTTGCAAGATGAGCCAATTTCTATTTATGGAGATGGCCAGCAAACTAGGGACTTTACTTTTATTAGTGATGCAGTAGCAGCTAACTTAGCAGCAGGTACAGTACCGGAAGCAGTGGGTGAAGTATTTAATATTGGTGGGGGTAGTCGGGTTGTATTAGCAGAAGTTATTAATATGATGGAGGAAATAGTCGGGCGTCCTATTAAGAAAAATTTTGTGGAAAAAGCGAGGGGAGATGCTCGTCATACAAGTGCTGATGTTTCTAAAGCACAGAAAATTTTGGGTTATCAACCTCAAGTTTCTTTAAAAGAGGGGTTATCAAGAGAGTGGGAATGGGTGCAGTCTCTCTATTAGTTAGATTTGTACCTGTTCAAATTAGATAATTGTGTAATTGAGTAAGATGTAGAATAAACACCTTACTCAAACATTTACTCATTGCTTAACGATAGTAAAATTCAAAATCTTTCAAAGCCATTATCCTAGTTTTATTTAAACGATAATGATAACCTATTCTCTTGCCTAACTTATCCCAGAATTTAGTCTTTGGTCTACTATGAGAAGCATCCCAATGTTTCCTTACTCGATCAAGCTTCTGCCAAGCTTCACTATCAACTGTACTATTAACATTCCATCCTACTTTAGCTGCTGCTAATCCCATGAGATTTCCATCTCCTACATGAAACCCTTTTAATTCCATATATGTTGCAATTTTACCCCAAGTCTCTAAAAATTCTATTTCTCTGCCTTCATCTCGAACTATAGCATATAAGGATTCACCTATCCAACTGCCATTATTAAATGATTCTTCTGAAATATGTAACTTATCAGCAACCTTTTTTAAATCTGCAAATCTGTGAGAATGATATTTGTTGAAGTGCTGCACTAAATTTCCTCGACCTCCAGTGATTCCAGGGTTCCATTTAATATCTTCAGGTATGGTATCTACAATTTTTGTATCCGCATCAATATGAATAGCTACCCTGAATAATGATAAAGCTGCTTGA
>NZ_JAAHGK010001752.1:0-1169 GCF_010672505.1 Okeania sp. SIO2B9
TCGATTGTTGCACGCCAAAGGATAGTAAAAACAAGTCAGAAGCGGGGTTAAGTCGGTTTCTCAATGTCTATGGATGGCCCACCCGTAAAGTCGTTGCCACCATCCGTTTGAAGATTGAGCGATTCATTAACGCCTACTGCCGAAGGCGTCGAGGTCGTCGTCCCATCTTGCACGCCATCGTGGATTTAACCTGTTTGGAAAAGACCGGACAATACAAAGGCTTGGAAGAATTTGTGCGTGTGTACAACGCCAAGCGAGGGGTGCATGTCGCCATGCTGTATCTGTGTATCGTCCCGTGGCGATTACCGTGGGATTTTCGAGTGTATCGCGGTGAAGGCACTCCCACTCCTACTCAATTAGCCTTGAGGCTTCTACGCCATATCCCCTCATCGTGGCAATCGCTCTTTAAGGTTCGAGTGATGGCGGATGCGGGATTTGGCTCCAATGAGCTGATTCCAGACGCTAAAGCCATGGGATTCGAGGTGCTCATGCGCATTTCTAACGCCCGTACGTTGTCGGACAAGCGGTCGGTGAAGACGGTTAAGACGCGAGGAGAGCGAGTCTATCTCAAGGATTTGGACATCCCTGTGAGTCTCTCTTGGTTTTGGCGTAAGCATGAAGATAAAGGAACGCGTGAACAACATTTTGTGGTGACCACAGATGCACTTAGCGGAACCTATATTGTGCGATTAGGTAAATTGCGTTGGAGCATTGAAGCCTGCTTCAAAACCCTCAAACATCGCTTCGGTTGGTCTAAATTTGGGGTGGGCACTAAAAAAGGCATGTATCGCTGGTGGATTATCTGCTGGTTGAGCTTTTTGCTGGCTCATTGGCAGCATCTGTCTTCAGGGGAGCAGACGTTAGATTGGCAGAAAGCCGCCCACCAGGCACGTAAAGCCCTATTCCCTCAGGAGGTCTTTGATGGCTTTTTAGCCGATGTGGAGGAGATGAATGAGGTTGCAGAGACACTTGGCTATGAGATTATTATCCAGAAATTGCGTATTTCGGATAAGCCTACTGAACTCGCGCTTGCAGCCTAATGGAATCCATTTGCGCCCTCAGGACTAGTCTGAATGTCCTAGTGCAAGATCTGAGTAGTAGTTTCCCTTACTTTTTTCTAATCTAAATAAATACTGGGCATGACAAATTGAAGAAAGGGACACAAATGA
>NZ_JAAHGK010001753.1:0-1165 GCF_010672505.1 Okeania sp. SIO2B9
ATTACTTTTCTAATTATATTAAATGCTCCATTCACATCAGCATTTAATAACTTCTTCTCTCCTGTTTTATACAATTCTCTTGCTATTCTTTTTCCTTTAAATATCGGTTTTGACTCACCAGATTTTGGTAATTCATCTTGCTCTAAAGAACTTGATTGTGATCTATAGGATTCTTCGGTAATTATTACTTTTATCCCTTTTTAATGAGCTTTAGATCTTAACATCTCTATTCATCTATAATCAGGTATGTTAACAAACTGTTGATTGTTCTTTTTCCCGAGATTAATAGATTGTTTCCACTTTTCATTCTGTCCAATTATTAAGGTTCCTATTTGGTGTACCTCACACCAATCTATTACTCTTTTACTAGCTGTATGTAGATAATTTTCTACTCTACAGTTTCGTTTATGAGTTAGAGCGTTTAACCGATTAGATGAGTTTTGATGATTTTTGGTTTTCAGTTGGGATTGTATCAGGGATAGTTTTTTATTATCAAGGGTGTTAATCGCTTTTAATGGTCTGCTATTTATCAATAAAGGTGCTACACCTGTTTGATTTGTAGTTACAGCCATTAAGTTATTCACTCCTAAGTCTCTTCCTGCTACCTGTTGATTATCTGTTGTTTTCTCCGATTTTTCAGAGAGTATTTCAATCATATAACAGCTGCTTTTTTGTACTATTCTCACTTCTATAATTGACTTTTGTTATCTGGGAATTTTTAACTCACTCATGGATAAGTTACATCTTCCTTTTTTGAGAGTTTTTTTGTCAATTGATTCGTGATAATAGACTAAAATATTTTGACCTTTTGTTTTGTTTTTATATTTAGTGATTTTTGGTCTGACTAAAAATTTATGGGGCTGTTTTTGCCATGCTTTTAAAACGGCAAAATAACTACTCCAAGCTGAGTCTAATCTTCTGATTATTTGCTTACTAATTTTAGTTGGCAAAGCTTGATCATCGTAACTCTTAGATACTAGATGATACAGTTGATTAAAGCTTAGTTTCTTTTTGTTTTCAAAAAAATATTGGCGCTCATGGTAATTGGCTAAATTGAACAGATTTTTTGACAAAAAAGCCTTCTGGTCACAAGCTGACCACAAATAATGTGATTTGGTGATAACATGACGTTCAACTAGCTTCATACCTTAATTGTAGGTAATAA
>NZ_JAAHGK010001754.1:0-1164 GCF_010672505.1 Okeania sp. SIO2B9
TCGGCGGCCTTGGTAAAGCGCAGGGTTTCTCCCATCTCATCGGCTTTTTCGAGGATCACATTCAGATAATCGGGCACGCCCGATTATCTATGATAGAGCAAGACAAGCAGTAACTTATGCCATAGATCCCAAAAAAGCAACGGAGGAAGTATTTGCAGGTTTAATTAAACCTTCCGAATGCGCGATCGCAGATGTGATGTTTCCTAGTGATGAAAAACTTTGTTCCGAGTTTAGTATTAAACCAAATCCAGAAGAAGCAAAAATTTTATTAGAGGAACTTGGTTATAGTGAGGATCAACCATTAGAAATAACTCTTTTAACCTGGAAAGGAGGTAACCGTCAAAAAGTAATAGAAAACTTTCAAACTCAACTAGAAGAAGTGGGAATCAAAACTAAGTTAGAAACAATGGATATTGGTACTCTTAATGCCAGAATAAAACAGGAAAATAGTCAAACAGAAGGTAATGGTGTTATTGATATGATGGGGTGGTCTTGGTATGACCCAGATTTTCTTTATACATTGTGGCATTCTCCTGGTTGGATGGGGGGTTATCACAGTGATGAACTGGATACATTACTAACAGAAATGCGAACTACAACTAATTTAGAAGAACGACAAGAAAAAGTTATAGAAGTTCAGAAATATTTGTTGAAAAATGCAGTGATGATGCCACTTTATAGTCCTGGTTGGATGTGGAATTATGTTAGTAGTTCAGATGTTGAAGGTTTTAAGATAGGTGCTTTTAATCGACCTTTATTTAATGATGTAAAATTGTCTAATACTGTAGAAGAAAAAGAAGCAGTTGAGTCTCCTGTAAGTTCGGAAAAAGAAGAATCAGAACAGCCAGTTATGACAGAAGAAAGTCAACAGGATGGAGAGTCTATTTCTTCACCAATAAATGAGCAAGAAGTAGAAGTTTCTCCATCACCTGAGAATGAGTAATTAGGGCTTGCTGATTAAATCTCAAAGCATTTATAGATAAAGGTTTTAGCCTATTTAGCTCTGGAAAAAGTACCTAGTTTTTAGCTCTTTATGCTCAAAAATTCAGCATTTTGGGCAGGATAGTAGCCCAAAAATTACTCCCCTACTCCCCTACTCCCCCGCTCCCCTACTCCTTAAAAAAGACTTTTTCAGCAAACCCTAATTAAGTCTTGAATAAGGAA
>NZ_JAAHGK010001755.1:0-1163 GCF_010672505.1 Okeania sp. SIO2B9
ACTATCAATTATTTTCCCCTACTCCCTACTCTCTCTTTTCTGGAGATGTCTAATAAATAACCAACCATTTATTAATAATATAAACTATGCAAATCACTCAATCTCTCCATGCTGCTCTATTAGTTTCGAAACTAATAGAGCTCTCTAAAATTAATAGCTGAAGTCCGTAGTTCCGACCCTGGAGGATAGCTAATAACTGACAGCTATTTGCGTAGTATTCCGCAGGAAATGCTTACTTCAAAAGTTAAATAGTTACCCAGGTTTTTTGTCTGTTTTTGACAATTATTAATCGGTCAGTATTGATTAGTCCTACTTTTACTTCTTCCTTCTTCCTTATTACTTATTTAAAAAGTTACAACATACGAATAGACTTACCTTCATGCATCAAATTAAAAGCATCATTAATTTTTTCCACTGGCATAAAATGAGTAATCAAATCATCAATATTAATCTTTCCTTCCATATACCAATCAACAATTTTCGGTACATCCGTACGACCCCTCGCACCTCCAAAAGCTGTACCTTTCCATACCCTTCCTGTTACTAACTGAAACGGACGAGTACTAATTTCTTGTCCCGCACCAGCTACACCAATAATTACACTCATACCCCAACCTTTATGACAACATTCTAAAGCTTGACGCATCACATTAACATTACCAATACATTCAAAAGTATAGTCAGCACCACCTTTTGTTAAATCAACTAAATAAGGAACTAAATCACCTTCTACTTCTCTAGAATTAACAAAATGTGTCATGCCAAATTTTTCCGCTAATTCACGTTTACTAGGATTAATATCAACCCCAACAATCATATCAGCACCCACCATTTTTGCCCCTTGAATTACATTTAAACCAATGCCACCTAAACCAAATACAATTACTTTTCACCAGCTTCAACTTTTGCCGTATTAATAACAGCTCCAATGCCAGTTGTTACTCCACAACCGATATAGCAAACCTTATCAAAAGGAGCATCTTTACGAATTTTTGCTACGGAAATTTCTGGTAATACTGTATAGTTTGCAAAGGTTGAAGTACCCATATAATGATGAATCATTTCACCATTTAATGAAAATCTACTGGTACCATTTGGCATTACACCACGACCTTGAGTAGTGCGAATTGCTTGACATAAATTAGTTTTCATGCTGAGACAAA
>NZ_JAAHGK010001756.1:0-1159 GCF_010672505.1 Okeania sp. SIO2B9
TCTGGTAATGACAAATTTGCTTGCGTTCAATTATTCCAAATTCGAGCAGGTAAATTAGTCATTACCAGCTAATGCTATTGCATCTCTGGAAACTCGATCGTCTGGCAAAGAAACTTTTTGGTCGGCATTTAGAGAATCTAAACCTCTAATTTGGTCACGAATAGCTGCCGCTTTTTCAAAATTTAAAGCCTCTGCTTCTTTTGCCATTTGAGTATTCAATATATCAATTAATTCTCCTGTTCTGCCTTGAAAAACCATTGCGACTTTTTGCACAATTTTATGATATTCATCTGGTGTTATTAATTCCTGACAAACTCCCGGACAGTGACCAATATCATAATTCAGACAAGGGCGGTCTTTAAATAAAGGTTTTGGTCGTTGACGTAGAGGAAAAATTTGTTTGACTAAATGTAGGGTATTTCTTAAAAGTCTGGTATCTACATAAGGACCGTAATAACGGTCTTGAGCTTTACCTAATCGTCGTTTTCTAGTAATAAAAACTCTGGGGTAATTTTCTGACCAAGTTATACATAAATATGGATATTTTTTATCATCTTTGAGTAAGACATTAAAATATGGTTGATGCTGTTTAACAAGATTAGCTTCTAATGCTAAAGCTTCTGCTTCTGTATCTGTGACAATAAATTCAATTTCCACCACTTGTTGTACCATTAAACTAATACGATGACTGTGGTTTTTGCTTTCTCGAAAATAGGAGCGGACTCGATTTCTGAGCTTTTTTGATTTACCAATATAAAGGATGCGATCGCTACTATCGTGCATTAAATAAACTCCCGGAGTTTGGGGAATTTCTTTGAGGCGATTTTCTAATTTTTTTGAGTCTTTTACTAGGGGTAAAGTTTTAGTTATCATATTTTTTATTATCCTAACTGGTAAATATTTTACTTAACTATCAATTAAATTCAAAAAGAATAAATGTATAACCAATATTATATTATTTCTCCTCTTTTTTTTGTAACTTATATTATTTTTACTGTTTTACTTAGATAAAATACAGTAATTGAATCCATTCCATAATTGTCAGCATTCAGGCGTCATCTCTCAGCTCTCAGCTCTCAGCGTTCCTAGTTTATTGCATTTGGAGTAGGGATTAGGATTGAGCTTGAGCAAGAATTAAAAGTCTGGGAAAAAGCAAAGG
>NZ_JAAHGK010001757.1:0-1155 GCF_010672505.1 Okeania sp. SIO2B9
CTTGAGTTCAGACGTGTTCTCCTCCGATCTCCAAAATTTTGTACCTACGGAAAGTGGGAAACTGCTGTAAGTTATTTGTAAAAGTAAACCCTTAAGGTTTAACAGAGAACATAAAATCTAAATGTGTCTTAGCTTAAGTCAAAAGTCGGAACTTAATCAGATTTTCTTAGTGGATCGAGAAGATGATAAAATTAGGTAAATCAAAATAAGACTAAATTTATTTGAGTCTGTCCTAACTGAAAATTCAGACAAAAATGGATAAATGCTAACAACCAAAAAATTAATATAAATCATTGACAAATCTATATGAATAATGGTATTGGAAGTGAAAATTATATAGCGGTGCTAACTGATCCTAATTAATATTAGACCTGTTTAAGTTCGCAAATTTTGTATAGTAAAGTTGAAATAAAAATATAGTCAGATATACTTAAACATAGCTTTTTATTTTGGTAGTTGACAAAATATTTAGTTTTAGTTAATTTTTTTTTATGACCGACTCAAGTATATAAACAATTATGCTCTTAGTAGAATATTATTTGATCAAAAAAAATCATTCACTTTTCGCCGAGGGCGATGGTTTATCTTTTTTGACGAAAAATCTCTACAATGCTGCGAATTATTTAGATTGTCAAAACTTTTTTACCGGTCAAAAACGGATGCTACTACTGTTTATTATCAGATCAAAAATAGTCATATACTAAGAGTTTTACCTCGTAAAGTTAGTCAAGAAGTTCTCAGAATGGTTCTGAAAGTATGGCAAAGTTATTATAGTGCTTACCGAGAAGATAAAGCTTTCCCAAGTAAATTTAAAGTGAGGCCAAAAAATCTTAATTATCAAAGTAGTGCTGGAGATAGAAGTAATGGTAGATATGTGGTAATTTATCATCATCAAGCTCTTAGTCAAAAAGCTTTAAAAAAAGGATTAATTCGCCCTAGTAAAACTAATATTTATTTGAAAATAAGAGTTAAAAAATCATAAAAAGTTAGAATTATTCCTAAAAAAAATGCTGAGATAATTGAGTTAGTTTACAAACAGGAAATAGAAACAGAACCTTTAACTCAAACTAGGATAGCAGCTATCGATTTAGGATTAAACAATCTGGCAACTTTAAGCACAAACTTACCGAACCACCAGCCTAAAATCTATAATTA
>NZ_JAAHGK010001758.1:0-1155 GCF_010672505.1 Okeania sp. SIO2B9
GTCAGAGGATACTCAATTGAAGAGTCACTTCCAAACATGCTTAAAAATGGCCAACATGGCTATGAAATCACCAATCTGAAAACCCTGTTTTTATTTGCATATTTTGCCCAGCCTTATGTATGACACTATCTGGCAGGTATTTGAGTGCTATTGGCGGAATATCATCAGGACAAAAAAAAAATATTCCCCCTTATTGATACAGAGGGAATATTGCATGATGACTGAGTAGACAAAAAAATTGTTTGTACAGCAAAGAACTAGTTGTTTACGACATTAGGGTATAGAGTGATGATCAATCAAATAGGGGGAAATGTTTTTCCTATTGTTCCCTCACAGAAGTCCGCTACCAGATGCGTCTGTCGCTGACACTGGGTCGCACCGCTATTCCCTGCTTTACTTCAGTAAAATAACTATTTATGCTACTAATCTTCTAATCCAACCATTAACTGTAAACCGACTATGTTCAAATGCTTTTGATGGACAAACTACAGGCATTACCTCATGTCTGCAACGACTGTTAAAAAAGATGATGGAATTATTAGCAGGGGTAATAGTTTGAAAATTCTCATGAGTTATTGCTCCACCAGCTTTTAATTCAGTATCATAAATTCTTAGCTCACCTCCAGAAAAAGCTTTGGGTTCTTGATAAAAATAATATACATAAGTAATTTCTCTACTTGCTGTTTTTTCGCTACCCGCATCATTATGAATTTTGTAATAACATCCATCATTATGTGCTGTTAGTTGCGCTTCAATTTCTGATATCTCGAAAGGACGAAAATTTAGTTGAGCTAATACTTCTGGCAAGGTTTGTAATATTTTGCTTTGAATAAGTGTTGATAATTCGGGAAAGTATTGTGAAAATAGTACATAAGACTGCCGATATCGATCTGCTTTAGTGGTAGTGGTTGATTCAATATATTGGTCGCGTTTTTGAATGGCAATTTCTATAGCTTTTTGATTTTCTTCGGGAGATAAAAAGTTTTGAAGTTCTACATGAACAGCAGGTAAAAATGTAGATTTTACTTGTGCTATTTTAGGTGTATACGCAGAAATATTTCCTGTTATATTATCTGTATTTGATTGGTCTATTTCTTGTTGAGCATCAGATATTAATGTACTTGGTGATCGAGGGTTGGTTTGAGACAAAATACC
>NZ_JAAHGK010001759.1:0-1151 GCF_010672505.1 Okeania sp. SIO2B9
CTTAAGCCTACAGACTTTTGAAAAGCTTTTACTGCTTCTTTGGTGCGAGTAAAAGCTTTTCAAAAGTCTGTAGGCTTAAGTGTAACAGGTATAGTTAATGAAGCTACTTGGACAGCTCTGGCTAAACCTTCATTTGCCTCTCGTCCACAAACTCAAAGAGAAAAACCATCAATTTCAAGGCAAAACCCACCCATCCAAATAGAAAAGATATTAGCAAAAGGAGACAAGGGGTCTAAAGTTAAAACCTTACAAATTCGTTTAGAAACAATGGGTTTTAATCCGGGTCCAATTGATGGTTTTTTTGGAAGAAAAACCACAGGGGCAGTTAAAAAATTTCAAAAATATAAAGGAATTAAGGTTAGTGGTATAGTGGATCGAAAGACTTGGGAAGCTTTCAGCGAGAAGTAAAATACTCAAACTTTTACTGTCTTGCAATAGACTGCTTATCTAACCATAATTTTATCAAAAATATGCCCACTTTATATAAAGCAATCAGCGAAAAACTAAAAATTGCTGATTGCTTTGTTTTATGTATGAATTTATTAAGTAGGTAGGTAAAATGATTTTTATATTTACAACTAATACCAAATCGTATTTACTAAAGCAACATTTTAAAAAACTAAGGTCTTTGCCTAGAGAGGATTTGAGTATTGAAATAATTAGTAGCTAATAACTGAATTTTACATCAAAAATACAATATATTGCAGGTTTATGATGTACAGATTATCCAATTATGATTTTAATAAATGAATATTATTATTCTACCGTTAGACATTACTTACTTGAAAAGTACTGTATTTGATTTTCTGTTCCCTACTTACAAATATTAAATGAATTTTGCACAGGTACTTACTTTTTCTGTTCTAAATTAGTGGTAAACAATTAATAATTCGCAATTAACAATTACCTTACATGAAAACTATAGAATTGAATAAAATGATTTTTTTCTGTTCTCTTAGTCGATTGGATATGGCGAGGAGACCCGAAGAGTGTAGAGCAGCTCCGCTTTTTCCTAGGTCATGCTAGCCAAATATGTCGGCGATCGCTTTAGCTACTGGGACTTTAGCAAAAAATCAATTAAAAATAGCCTTGAATCCTTACTGTGTAATTCTTTAACGTCAAAATAGCCTATTTATTGATATATCTAAGTT
>NZ_JAAHGK010000176.1:0-8081 GCF_010672505.1 Okeania sp. SIO2B9
CTTCTGCAAGATGTCTAATGATTAGATTTAAAACATTTGTTCCGGAAGAATATTTTGGTTTTACTGAAATATTTCTTCAACCGATATACATCAACACTCCAAATTAAAATCAATATGATCGCATTTAATCTGTTAACCATTGTATTTCACGCCCCAAAAATTTTTGTAAATCCAAAATATTCTTCCGGAACAAATGTTTTAAATCTAATCATTAGACATCTTGCAGAAGTCAGGGAATAGGGTATTGGAAATAGGGAGATGAAATTATTGATTTGATATCTTAAATTGATTTAATTAACACTTTTACCGAAAATTTGTGGTTCAAACCCTTCTCTTTTAAGGGGATAAAAATAAAAATTTTCCTTTGAGTCAATCCTATCCGTTTTAAAGGAGAGGTAATTATTAATTATTAATTATTAATTGTTGAAAAGAGTTCTATTAAAACTCAAAGTAAATAAATTCAGAAGGAATAGTTGCCCCCAGTAAAATAGTTAAACCTAGCAGACCCCTAGATATCCAAGGAGATAGCAATAACTCATACTCATCTCGCTGCTGCCAAACTGCCAAATGTTCTAAAAATAATGCCCCGATCGCCACAGCTAAAGTAAAAACTAAAGCCCAAGCCTCATTTATGCTATAAGAGCTAAAAGCATCGATCACCCCTGAAAGTGAATAAGCTCCAGGTGTAACTAAAGTTACTAACTTAGTACCCAACCTACTAATATTAGTTTCCATAAAAAATAAACAGCCTAGAGTCACGGACATAAACGTCAAGGCCCAGGAAACTAAATCAGTTCTAGAAGTCCATCTACCCACAAACCTCTGAAAAGGTCTCCCGGCATATCTGATTGCCAATAGTAATGCTCCGTGGTAAGCTCCCCATAAAATAAAATTCCAGGCTGCCCCGTGCCAAAAGCCTGAAAGAGTAAATGTTATAAATAAATAAAATGGTGCCCATTGTTTATTTGCACCCATCAAAGGAATAAAAACATAGTCCCTAAACCAGTTACTCAGAGTAATGTGCCAACGTCGCCAAAATTCTTGGATACTGACAGAAGTGTAGGGTGCCAGAAAGTTTAATTCTAGTTTAACTCCCACAAATCTAGCGATACCAACAGCCATAAAGCTGTAACCACCAAAGTCAAAATATATTCTTAAAGTAAACAAAAAGGCATGAAACCAAACTAACAAAGCATTTGTTGCTTGCTCTAGGTCTATATATGGAGTAATGTTATCTGCTAGAACAAATTTCATAAATAAACCTAGAGATAACCATCGCAAACCTAATTCAAAGTTTTCTACAGTAAATTTGAATTTAAAAGATTCTAACTGGGGTAATAATTGTTTGCGTCTTTCGATTGGACCTGCTACAATTTGGGGAAAAAATGCGATAAAGTTGACGTAATCTATGAAATTAATTGGCTTTTTCTTTTTCGCTGTAAAAGAATCTACAACAAATGCCACCATCTGAAAAGTATAAAAAGAAATCCCTGGTGGAATAGTCTTATATACAGGTAAAGGAAAACTTTGTTGCCAATTATTCGGAATTCCTACCACTAAACCTACTACATCTTCTACAAAAAATGTGAGATATTTAAAGTATGCTAATACTGCTACATCAAATACTATTAAAAATGTAGCGATCGCCCTTGACTCCCAACCACGCCTTTGCAACATTAGTCGCACCATTATGTAGTTGAAAATCACCTCAAATATAAATACGGCAAAACTTTTTAAACTAGCATTTAAAAATAATGTTAGTGATAATACCATCAAGCCAATGGTATCAAAATAATCTTGCCAGAAGTTTAACCTTTTTCCTAGAGCGCGGATGGTGAAGAAAGGCACACTAAAAATCAGCAGCACCCACCAGAAGGAAAAATCCGAAAAATTCAATTAACTATTTCCTCCTCTATACTTGATAGCAACCTATCCCAATAAATTATGGTATGAGGTATTTGTCAATCTCTGAAATATTGAAATATTTTTTAGTTACCAAAAGCAATTTTATTATTGGTAACTAAGATTTTTAATTTTATGAAGATCAAGTCTTAATATATACTAAAAATCATTAGTATAACTAAGTAAAAATTCAGCCGTGAGCCATCAGCTATCTGCTATCTGCTATTACTTTTGGTAAACATTCAAAGCTGTATTAATTCAGCCCGGATTAAATCTTACTACAAAAGTCGTTAAGTCTATTTAAATTTAAACCCTATCCTCAAAAGCAGGGTCTTATAGCACTTGAAGCAAAGGTTAGAACAGCTCAAGAGTCTAAAACTTAGACCAGGTGTAAGATTTTTCCTTTTGCCTTCTGCCTTCTGCCCTCTGCTATATTGCTGTTTGCGTAGCATCCCGCAGGGAACTGCTGACTGCTCATAGCTAAATCCTCACATAACTAAGAATTTTCTCCGGGGGTTCTTCAGTTATTTTATGAACCACTTACTCCCTTCCAAAAACCACCCCAACCTTTACCAGATTTTTCAGCAGTTTCTTCCGCTTCTTCTGTTTTTTCTTCAGAGCTTGCCAAATTTTCTAATGCCTCAGAAATATCAAATTCAGAAACTAAATATTGAGCAGATTTTTCTATAGTTGGATAATCCCAAAATAAAGTAGAAGGTAACTCTAATTCTAGTTCATCTTCCAGCTCACCAACTAGAGTTACTGCATCAATTGAGTCCAAACCATAACGAGTTAAAGGTTCGGTAAATTCGATAGTACTTTTGTCAACAGACAATTGTTCTGCTAACTTTTCAGCAATCCACTTTTGTAAGATTTCTAAGGGGGAATTTTCTGTTTTTGCTTCAGTATTAAGCGTGCTGGAGTTCTGAACTTGCATTTATTTTATTCTCCTGTTTTTTAGTTTGTGCTAGTTGAAAAGGAACAATAGAAAAGATTTTATTTTCGTTATCAAGTTTGAGCATTTCTTGAGTAACTTTTTCCCAATATAATTGGTCTACTTTTCGTGAATGCCCAAAAGGTTGCAGTAGACGATTTAAACATAGTACCAACCACTCACCACCTGCAAAAAACTCACCCAGTATTTCGCGGTTATAAATCCACATATGCAAACACGCAGCAGCAGCGTGTAAAGCACAGTATTTTTTAGCTATTTCAAATAATTCTGGTGACTGGTCGTGACCAAACTCAAATGCTGAATTAGCAATTTTTTGGTCGTGAGCGTTTACTTCTTCAATAATACACTCAGTCAGTGTAGTAATTTGCTCTAAAACTTTAGTATTTATGTTAGCAGTTTTTAAAGCTTTTAACTGTTCTAAAGCAATTTCTAATCCTTGTAAAGCATCATCAGATCCCCGTCCTACAATTTCCAGTTTTTCTGGTTCAAAAGTAGGCAATTGTTTCTCCAAGGAAAAGATTATTTCCAGACGAGATTTAATTGCTTCCATCTTAGCATAATTCCGTCTAGAACGTTGTTTTGTTAACTGACGAAACTGTAAAATTAGAGAATGCAAATTAACAACTGTACTACCATCAAATACACTAATAATTGAGTTATCTCTCAGCACTTTTTGAAACATTCCCCAGTCATGTTCTTCCCGCATATAAAAACGAGAACCTAACACCACTGAAATATTATTAATCATCGTTTCTAGCTGAGTAGTAACAAAATATTTCACCACTGCACCCCAGACACTAAATTGTCCAGGAACAACATGAAATCCTCTCGCTGCTCCAATTGTTTCACAATCACCAATTAAGATGTCTAAAAAGGCTTCAGTCAAAGTTCTGCGAGGTTGAGGAATATCTAAAACTTTTTTGTTGTAAACAACTCGATTGATCGCAAATTTTAATGTAGTTCTTAAGGCTGTGTCAGCAGCTCCAAGAGAAAAAGCTGCACACAAAGTTCTGGTAATTTGAAATCCTTTCAGAGCTACTTCTAGACCGGATCCTTCTCCCTTAATCAACATATCTTCAGGAACAAAGCAATCCTTAAAACCTATCCCACTCATATCAGAAGCACGAATTCCGTGGGTAAGGATTTTTGGTAAATTGTAGTAATTTGCTGGGTCTAGTCGGCTTTTTTCTACCATAAATAAAGACAGACCTCTAGCTCCTCCATCCTCTTGGTCTGTTTTTGCTAATATATAAGAAACTCCAGAAATAGTTGCACGATTTATCGGCCACTTTTCCCCATTCAGTAAATAACCTCCAGGAACTTTTGTTGCGTTCAAATCTCCACCAATTAGGTCAGCACCATGTTCCTTCTCTGAGTAACCAAGGCACATTGCCCCATGTTCATCTTTAATATAGGTTGCTAACTTTTGCTTTTGTTCGTCTGTACCTGCCATCCAGGTAATAAAAGACCAAAATAAGGTAGTAAAAGCAATTCCAATTGTTTGGTCGCGTCTACACAAAACTCTAACAAAGGCCAAAAACTCTTCAAAAGAAGTAAACTCCCCCCCACAATTAACAGGGATATAGTGGTGTTGTAACTTCCAATTATAGAGCCACTCAATTTCCTGATGTGGAAATTCTTCACTCTCATCAATTTCAATTACTCTCTTGAAAGACATTGTACTGTCTGGATTTTGTGGATCGCCAAGAGCACGCTCTAACTCTTCAGCTACCCAATATTGCTTGAGTTTATCCATGCTAAATCTCCTATTTATCTAGGTTAAATTTCTAGCTATTTTTCATTTGGGATGCTAATGACTCAACTTCTTCTTGTAACTTTCGATACTTGGAGGTTAGTTGAGGATTTTCACTCCAGTCAGATATCACGTCTAGGGTTCCGGCCAAAAAATTGGAACGACAAGCACGACGTTGAATCTTGCCACTAGCAGTCTTAAGAATATTTCCTGACTTAGCCAAAATTACAGCATAAGCTTGTAATTCATGGTCTTCTGAAACAGCTTGGCGGATATCATTGATGACTTTCTCCGTATCCAAATCTTGAGTGCGACGTTCTACCTCTTGAACAATGACTAAATGTTCATCACCCCTAACTTCGACTGAAAAAGCAGCACCATAATCTGGACGAAGTGCCGGATGAACCTGTTGTACTGTCCACTCAATATCTTGGGGATAGTGATTTGTACCTCGGATAATAATTAAATCTTTAATCCTACCTGTAATATACAGCTCACCATCTTTCATAAATCCTAGGTCTCCAGTCCGCAAAAACGGACCTTCCCCACTATCTTTGATGTAAGCTTGGAATGTTTCTTTAGTAGTTTCTGGACGTTCCCAGTAGCCTTGAGCTACACTGGGGTCTGATACCCAAATCTCTCCCACTTCATCAGTAGCACATTTTGCTAAAGTTTCTGGATTGACAATAGCTACCTGAGTTTCACAAACTAAGCGACCACAAGATGGATAAGCTCTTACCCCTGTCGCATCAGGAGAAACTTCTACAATTTTATTTTTTTCTACTAGATCTGTTGCATCTATAGTGCAAAGTACTGGGTCTGTGAGTTTAGGTTTGGCTGAAACCAGTAAAGTATCTTCTGCTAGTCCATAACATGGAGCAAAAGCATTCCAACGAAAACCACAAGCTGAGAAAGTTTTGTAGAAACTCTCCATAACTTTTGGGTTAATAGGTTCTGCTGCATTACCTGCTGCTTCCCAATTACTAAGGTCTAAAGTAGATAGTTGTTTTGGCTTAACTCGGCGAACACAAAGGTCATAAGCAAAGTTAGGTGCTTGAGAGTGGGTCGCTTTGTAATTTGACAGAGCTTGCAGCCATCTCAGGGGTTGCTTCACAAATGAAAATGGGGACATTATGTAGCATGGAGTTCCATTATATAGGGGTTCCATCATTCCTTCCACTAACCCATAATCGTGGAAGAAAGGCATCCAGGTAATAGTTTTGCTTTCTGGTGTGTACCCACAAGCTCTCTGTAGATAGCTTAAGTGATGAATCAAATTTTTGTGGGTCAGCATTACCCCTTTTGGAGTAGAAGTAGAACCAGAGGTATACTGCAAATACGCTAGTGTATCGCCAGTAATACCTGGATCTTTCCATTCCTGAGCTATTTCTAAATCAACAGATTCAGTATCTATCCAGCGCATTGTCTCGAACTCAGGAAATTCATCAGCCACTTCTTCTACAAGGGAAATAATTGTGGCCGTTGTTAGCACCAGGGAAGCTTGAGCATCTTGAACTATGGCTCTAAGTCTAGGCAAAGTTCGTTTGAGACGACCTGCTTCTGGAGGAGGTACTGGAATTGCGATTACTCCAGAGTATAGACAACCACAAAAAGCTGCTATTGCTTCTAGTCCTTGTGGATAGAGTAGTAAGCCTCGTTCTCCTTTGACTTGATGTTTTTGTAGCAATGCTGCAATAGCTCGTACTCGATGCTCTAGTGAAGCATAAGTAAAGTTTTCCCCTTCTTTTTTGCCGTCAACCAAAAAAGTGTATGCTAGTTTTTCTGGTTGTTCTGCTGATAAAGTTTGAAGTAGGTCTATTAGGGTGGAATATTTCACTGTCTCACTCATTAGAATAGGAGAAGTATTGGCTTGTATATTCAGATATTATTTGGTTATCTGGATTGGACTTAGGATTTTACTTTAGATTATTTATCCTGAGTAATACACCTATTAGAATGTAATTTTAGTGACATTTACTTATTTTGCTTGAGCCTCAAAGCTTGATAAAGCGCTGCAATAAGTGGGTTTTCAACTATGAGGTGGTAATTTTTTTTACTATACTCTTAGCCAATCTGTTTTATTTTGGCATAAGTTGATCGACGATTGCAACTTTTAGGTTGGTTCTTTACAGAATCTTTAAGTAATCGGATAGGCTTGCAGAGAATTTTATCCTACTTCGACCTTTTGAAGGTCAATTTTTAATACTAAAAGTAGTACGGCAAGAGCAAGAGTGGTTAAATACTTAACTTTGGCTTCCAAATCAAAAAATCCGATTCAACTGAAAGCAGAAGAGCAGGGTAGGGGAGCCGTAAGTTTGACCAAGTAAGGAGGCAGTCCAAAAATCCAGGGCTATTTCATTCTTTATAGATTACCTGGGTGTTGGGAGTATGGGAAGTGTAGAGAAAAACTACAACTTTTTTATGGGTTGAATTAACTGTTTGGGGGTTTGCATTTTCCCATATCCCCCACCAACCCATACCTCCCAAACTCACTCCCCCCAATAAGTTTCAGCCTTAATGAAACAGCTATGCCAAAAATTGGAGATTTAATTTTTTGTTATTTCCTGATGTAGCAGTCGAAGCAGAACTTAGGACATTCCTAAATGCTCCAACCCAGTCATAGATTACGTATGTACGGGCGAATGGCCATTCACCCGTACTGACTTCTGACTTCTGACTTGCGCGTAGGGCTATAGTTGGTCAATCATCTCAATATTCTATATTATTTTAGATAAAAATATAGAATATTGAGAATTTATAGTAGTCGAAGGAAAGGTTAGGACAGATCAAAAGCTTAAAACTCAGACAACGTAAGATTTTTCCTTTTTTCTTCCTTCTTCCTTCTAGTATATAATTATTCCTGAGCAAATATTATCTATAATTTGATGAGTTAAAGTAAAACTTTTTTTAGATGAATAATTACAACAATAATAACTTTAAAAAAAATCCCGAAGTAGACGAGGGATATGTACCAAATGTCTTGAACCCTCTATCTAATATTTTTAAGTCTATTCAAGGTTTTTATTACCAATTGTTAGAATGGTTTAAGGAACTTCCTCAATGGGCAAAAATTATAAGTTTAATTATTATTCCTCTATTCATAATCAAGATATTAGAGGCGATTATCAGTTTAGTTTCTTTGTTAATTACTATAGCTGTGTTTGGAGGAGCGATTTATATAGGATATAAATTTTTATTCTTACCTAATTATTCAGAAACAGGTAAAGATGAAGGTGAAAGACAGAAATGAATTATGATTATTGCTGCAAACTATTAATAAATACTCAAAAATATAGATATTAAATATAGATATTATTAATACATTAAAAAATATATAAATAAAGACGAATACTAGATTTATTGGCAGTCTTAGTCTGAGTAAAATTTGCTCAATTAGATTAGTTATAGTATTTACCTAGTGTAGTGTGAAATAAAGTATCAAAATTAGTTTGACCACAAAACAATAATAGA
>NZ_JAAHGK010001760.1:0-1149 GCF_010672505.1 Okeania sp. SIO2B9
AGAAGTAGTAGAATCTGGAAAATGGGGTTTTAAAGGAGTCTGGGAAGAAAGTCCAAGAAAAGGTACTTTGGGAAGACAAGAAACTACTTTTATTGCTCCTGCAATGATGTGGCATGACCTTACTTCTAAACAATTTGGTCGTACATTAACAGTTGTATATGCAACACCTATTCGGAAAGGAGAATGTCGTTTGTTTGCTCGTTTTCCTTTTAAGTTTTCTTCTCCATTTCCCAAATTTTTTATTCAGTTAAGTCCTCGTTGGTATTCTCATCTTGGGCAAAATGGAGTATTGGAAGATGACCAAATATTTTTACATCATCAAGAACGGTATTTAGAAGCAAAAGGTGGTAGTCCGAATTTTTCAAAGGCTTTTTATTTACCGACAAAAGCAGATTTATTTGTATTTGAATTGCGTTCTTGGGTGAATAAATATAATGCTCAGTTATTTTCTAATGCAAGTTTAAGTTCTGCTCTTTATTCAGAAATATTATTAGACAGATATCATTCTCATACTAAAAAATGTAGTAGTTTTCGCAATGCTTTAAAATTTTTACAACGAATTAAAATAGGAGTAATAATTGCTACTTCAGCTATGTTGATGATTATCCTATTATTACTGTTAATTTTGGAATATTTAAATATAATTGGGATGATTTTTATGATTTTAACTTTACCTCTTGGAGTTGTTTCTTGGTTAGGGTTAAATCAATTAGAAAAACAGTTTTATCAAGGTCGAGAAACTCCACCAAGAAATTTACCAGATAATTAGGAAATATCAAAATTTTCTTGAGCGAGGGAGTAGGGGAGCGGGGGAGTGGGGGAGATGGGGAAAAAGATGTTGGAATGGCGCTCAGATGGAACATTTTGTATAAGCATAAGAATAATTAACAATAACTGGGGTGCTAACTATCAAAAAAATATTCAGTCTGTGTTAATTAATTAATTAATAATTGAAGTGTCGCCTAAGTTAAAAATTATTTTTTCACGCTTGGTATAATACTATAGCAACTGCTATTACTACTTTTAACTTAGGAATATCTGTTTGCGTAGCACATAGAAATCATTAGAACGGGAACAAGCAACAGTTAGAACGGGAGCAAGAGGTCCCACTAGCTATACCATTATAATCCACCAGTACCTTTAGTTCTT
>NZ_JAAHGK010001761.1:0-1149 GCF_010672505.1 Okeania sp. SIO2B9
TCAAAACTAATTTATTCAAAATTAATATCAGATATTTCAATACACCCTTGAATTTAATTATTAGATTTAGTATATATTTCCATTATAACTCCTACGAATGAGCCAAATATTCCTCCAATAATTGCTCCCCAAAAAGGGATAAGTAGTGGACTGAAACAGGCATAAAATCCATCTAAACCATCTGCACAATTTAGAGGTTGAATTTTTTGATGAGCTACAACTATAAAAATGAACGTACTAAAAAGTGAAGTAAAAGTTGCTGCATTGAATATTCTCATCGTGCATCTAAATTTAGTGATTAAATTAGTAATTGCACCAACAATTCCCCCAATAGTACCTCCAATGATAATACCTACACAAGCTCCAAATAATGTGATAAACCATACGAAAATAACAGGAATTATACTACTCATAAAATCCTCCTTCTCTTGTTAATAAATATTGGTAGTACTGTACAAGTAGTAATATTTTAATACCCAATTAAAATAAAGCTGTATAGAATAAGATTCAATTTTGAATTGACCGTAGATCGACAGAGATAAATGAATTAATTTCATAATTATCTATATTTATTTTAATATTAGGTTCAAGACTCTCAGTATATTTAAAAAAATTAGTGGTACACCTTTGTGGCGGATCTGAGTCCTCCATCATACACCTGAATTTCGCACTTCCGACCCAGGAGACTAACTGATTCAAGTGCAGCCTTACATAAAATTGGTATTAGAAAAAGTCAAATAATTTGTCAATACTATTTCTTTGAAACTTAAAAATTGGAAATATTTTTTGTTTCCTCTTTTTTTACACTACCAGGTTTGTTTATGCCGACCCATTATCCCATCTCTGTTACCTGACTCCACAGGAAATTACTACATCTATAAAATGACCGATAATATTTTAGTTTTTTTTTGCTGTTTTTAAGTCCTCCAAAAAAGCTTTAATTTGCTAAAAATACTTACAATTAATGCCACTATTAATGTATAAATAAATCCCGTTAATAATCCTAACCTTGTTGTTTGAGTCATTTGTGCAATTTTTTCATACCATCCAGTTAATTTCAAGATAGGTAAGAGTAAGTTACCAAAAACCACATAAGCTATTATTGGATTTTGACCATTATAGATAAATAATTTGAGAATACTTTTTTGC
>NZ_JAAHGK010001762.1:0-1144 GCF_010672505.1 Okeania sp. SIO2B9
AAATTCGAATACAGTTGAAGAGATTGCTTCAGGAATTTCTTTTACATTCCTTTCTATTTATAATTTTTGCGCTGATATTAATGTACTCAACAATTTCCTGGTTGCTAAGTTGAGCGATCGCTAAATCAAGTGGATGATCTTGTAGCTTTAAGATATTTCCATAGAGGTTAATGGTATAGTTTTCTAATTCATTGAGTTTTTCTCTTTTTATCAAATATTGCCATTGTTCGTTGGATTTGAGTTCTAATTTAGCATCAAGGAGTATTGTTGCATCTGGGTACTCTTTTTGTAGATTATTGAGAACATCATCTATATTATTTTTACTCTCTAATCTTATATTTTTATACTCAATAGTGGTGCAGTCATATACTATCTTTGTTCCCCAAATTTCACTTCTGTATATCCACCCAAAAGCAACCATTACTGCCAAAATTATAGTAAGAAAAACAACATAATTAACGTTATTACCCCAAGATTTAATAAACGTTATCCATTTTTTTTCCTGATTGTGGTTAGAGATTGGAGACTCAACCTGAAATAGTTCTATTTCTTCAAGTTCTAAGGGTCTACTAGAACCATCCATACTTAAAGATAATTTATCAGAAGGAATGGCTGGATTTGGGTCGCGATGCTCCCAAAATTCTGTGTATCCTTCTATCAATTTCTGATGAATTTCTTCTATATTTTTCTGGGAAATAAAAACAGCTTCTTTACTTTTAATTTCTTGAATAACCACTCCTTCAATTAGAAGTATTTCTCTCCCAAATTGGTCTTTAAGAATCTCATCTCCTACTTGAGAATTCAGGTCTTTTTGTGTAGCTTTTAAGATTCGATAAACTATGGTGAAATCTCCTACTTTTGAACCAAAAATTTGTCTAATAAATCCCTTTCCTGGTTCTGTTAAATCTCCTGTCGTCACTCTTGCCAATAAGTTACCAGTCTTAGCTTCACAGATGAAATCAGGAGCTACTACTGTTCTGTAGTCAAGATAGCGGTTACGACTTACTAAAAAAGGCCAAACTTCAATACTCATAGTGATAATTTAATAAATCTAGATTTGGGGTGTTATAAGAAACCGGGTTTATGGGAGAGATATGTGATTTATTTTATATAAACCGAGTTTCTCTGCTTTATTTATACCTAC
>NZ_JAAHGK010001763.1:0-1138 GCF_010672505.1 Okeania sp. SIO2B9
TATCATCTTACTTTGATTAACTTATAATTTTAATCTGATAAATATGTAGAAACCTTATTTAAAAATTATTTTCAGTAAACTTAGAATAAAACTTATGAGCATAGAAAAAATTGTTGAACAAGCTTTACAAGATGGTTATTTAACACCTTCTATGGAAGCAGAGGTAGGATTAATTTGTAACACGGCTTCTGAATTATCAATTGAGGAATATATGGCTCTTGATCGTTTAATGGGAGCTTTATTAACAGGAGAAGTTGTTGTTTTACCTCGTAAACAATTTATTAATGTTATGGAAGAACTAGTGCTGTCTGAGGCTATCGCACGAGTGACAGAGATTGAGGCCACTAGCGAAAAAACCCTTGATGTGGGAGATATTGCAGCTTATGCTTTAAATAGACTTCCTCCTTTATATGCTACTACAGAGGAGGGCGCTCAGTTTCAAAGGTCTAAAGCTAAAGATGAACTTCAAAATCTAATTTCTCAGCAGATAAATGAAGCTATTGCTCAAAATATAGATAGACAACCAATTAATTCTACACCTTTTGGTAGTTATCCTGATGTTGGTTCACAACTTAGTGAATTACTTAAATCTTATGCTCCACATTATGAACAATAATCTGATTTATAATTAAATTATCCTGACTAGATAGGTACATTAGGCTTGTTTGTTCTAAGAATAAAAAAATTATATAAACAAAAAAAATATTTATATTAGTAATTATGAAGTATTCTAAATTATTATTTGCTAGGTAAATATGTAGTTTTTTTTACATCAAAAATTGACAATTCTATATCATTATTTATTTTGTTTATGAACAAAGTGGACTAAATTTTAGAAATACCACCTATGAAATAATTAGAGTAGAGATGTTTGAAAACATCTTCTACTCAACAAATAAAATTGAAATAATAGCAAGGAGAATGTTTTGTATATCAGTACATAGTATCTTAGAAAATGAAAATACAGTCAAAATACTAAATATTCAATAATTCAATCTTTAGGTATTTATTATTAATTACTATTTTTTGAAGTATTACTAGGAGAAGGAAATATACCTACTTCTCCTAGTAATACTTCAAAAAATAGTAATTAATAATAAATACCTAAAGATTGAATTATTGAATATTTAGTATTTTG
>NZ_JAAHGK010001764.1:0-1137 GCF_010672505.1 Okeania sp. SIO2B9
TAAGTAGGCAGGCAAAAAAAGTTGTAAAATAGCCTAGTCGAGTAGATGGAGGAAAATTTATAGTGTGCCAGCCCCTTTAAGAGTACATTTGAGTGAAGCTGAAGACAAAGAACTGCTGGAATTCCAGAAAATTGAGGGAATCCCCTCAAGAGTGAGAGAAACAGCGGAAATAGTTCGACTCAATCATCATGGATGGTCTGTAGCAGCGATCGCTGCTATATAAAAATAAGTCACCTCACACCGTGAGAAACAGTCTTCACCGTTGGTCAAGCCAAGGTTTTGAGGGACTGTGGGAAAAGATAGGTAGAGGAAGAAAAGCCAAGTGGGTTGAAGAAGATATAAAACATATAGAGATTTGTTTGGAAAAAGATGAACGAACCTATAATGCGGCTCAATTATCCCGAAAACTATCTCAAGAGCGAGGAGTGACTCTCAGTAGCGATCGCTACTGAAAAGTCCTCAAAAAAAGGGGTGGCGTTGGAAAAGGACAAGATATCAACAACCTTCCCCCCCCAGATGCTCAACAAAAACAAGCCAAAAAAGCTGACGCACGAATGGTTATTGTGGTCTCACAGTGCAGGAGAGATTTGCCTAAAATTCCGTAAAGGAATCCGGTTTTTGTATTTGGAGTCCCGTCAGTTACAGTTATGCTCGTTGTGGACAGCAAAAACTCCTCAAACAGACAAAAAAACGGGGGGAAAGGTTAAATATTCTAGGTCTTTATGCCATCGGAGTTAGTTTTGATGATGGACTAAAGTTAGGTTCTTTTAAAGGAGAATCTTACCTTAAGCTAATGGACTGGCAAGCTCAACAAGCCTCTCAAGGTTTTGAGCAGACGGGACAAATCACAGTAATCGTTCAAGATAACCATCCTATACACCTGAGCAAAAAAATCAGAGAACGTTGGAGTTATTGCCATGCCCCAAGGATTATTTTTCTTCCAACTGCCCAAATATTCCTCACAAATGAATCTGATTGAAGCACAGTGGCATCAACTTAAAACACATGAACTAGCTGGTCGGATTTTTGAAGATGAATATGATTTGGCGATGGCTGTTATAGAGGGTGTAGAAGCTCGCGCTCAACAAGACCAACATACCACAGAACGTTTTCTATTTAATTCTGCCTAGCTACTTA
>NZ_JAAHGK010001765.1:0-1136 GCF_010672505.1 Okeania sp. SIO2B9
TCAAGCAAACGGATTAGCGATGGATAGCTTAGAGGCTATCGAACACACGGTTCGTGCCCAGCTCCAGAGCCACGTTTCTCCTGGATTAGGAAATTTTTTATCCAAGAAAATTGTCCAGAAGATGGTGAGCGACCAAGACGGATAGTGAGTATTTTGGGGGATTTGTGGGTCTCTTGCAACCAGGCACAAACACTTTCACTTAAGGCACGTGTCAAGCACAGTCCGTATCTAGAGAAATGTTGTTTACGGATGTGTGCCAAAGCATCTTATGAGCATGCGGAATCTGATGTGGCGATGCTCACAGGAGTTCGTGTGAGTGCTAAGACGCAAGAGCGAATGGTGAAGCGTTTAACGTTACCCGAGCCCACATCGGAAGAGCCCGTCAGCGAACTCACCCTCGATGGCGGCATGGTGCGAGTGCGTACCCCCAAAGGTGAAGCGAGTGTCTGGCGTCAATATCATGGCATCAGAGTCAATGGCAATGGCATTGGTATGGCTTGGTACAAAGACCCAGCGACCCTGTTGGCGTGGATTACGACATTGCCCCTAGTCCCTGTGATTTATCTGCTGGGGGATGGGCACTGTGGCATTTGGTCCCTATTTGAGCAGATGGCAATCGAGGGTCCAACCGACGAAGTGCTTGATTGGTATCACCTTAAAGAGAATCTCTACAAAGTCGACGCCACAGAGGCGGTGCTCGAATCGCTATCGAGTCAACTATGGGAAGGGCGACTCCAACAAGTGTTGAGCTGTCTATCAGAGTTGGACAATGAGTCGGCTCGACGGTTTAGTGCCTATCTGAGCAATCATGCTGGGCGCATTCCCAACTATCGCTATTATCAGATGGAAGGATTCCCCATTGGTTCAGGGCCTGTCGAGTCTTGGGTCAAACAGATTGATGCCAGATTACAGGTGACCGGGGCTCAATGGAATGAAGAGACGTTGCCACTAATGCTCAAATTGAGAGCCGGTTATCTAAATCATCAACTCGATTATTTTTCATCTGCTAGCGGATGACGTGCTCCCTCTTCAAGAGTGATCTGCCATTGAGACAGATCACTCCATAGGCGATTCTGAGAGAGTACCACCTACCTCAGATGCCATGACTAGTGTTGCTGAGCTTCAATTATTCCGCA
>NZ_JAAHGK010001766.1:0-1134 GCF_010672505.1 Okeania sp. SIO2B9
TATTAGGTTTATGATGAGAGATACTGAATGTTGTCGCTCCACGTCTACAGAACCGTTATCAAAACCCACAACTAATTCTTCAAATAAGCGTGGGGGTCTTAAACTCTATGTTAAAAATATAGATAAATAAATTCTGAATTAGATAGCTATCGAGAATGCAAAAAAGCAGATTATATCACATAAAATACAATTTCAGGAAATAGGTAAACTTGTGGATCTGCTATAGCAATCTTCAATAATTTATTGAAAATAAAAAAATCGATAAAAACTATGAAAAATTTTGTAAATCTTTCTAGTTTTATCATATATTTTTGCACAACTAAAATATGATTTATATACATGATAAAACTCACCTAATCTGTCAAATAAATTATCTATGAATAAATCATCTATCAATTCTAAACAATTACAAATACTTTTAATATTTTATTCTGCGGCAGGAATATTTACTATTAGTGTTCTGGTTGCAATAGTCAGTATATTTCCTCTATATAAGCAACTCAAAAGAAACGAAGAAAGCAATTTACAGTCAGCTTTAAGAACTCGAACTTTGGCAGTAGAAGAATTTATTTCAAAAGTCAAAAGTATTGCAGTACAAATTGCTAGTCGTACCCAAGCAAGACTAGAATTAGAAGCTTATAACCGAAGTTTAAATAATCGTGCTTCTGCTGTTTCTAATATTACACACTATCTGAGCGATGCTCTAAATCGGAGCCAAGATGTAGTTGGCATTACTCGCTTTGATCAAAATAATCAATTGATAGTTCAACGGAGAATAGCAGCACTTTCCATAGAAATTCCATAAAGTATAATTGGCTGATTTGGATTAATTTGTCGTACAAAAGTCATTGCTGAAGCTACATCTTTCGCTTCTTTTGCTCCAATTGTTGTTTTACTTCCGCTCGACCCTCCAACTCCTTGATAATCGACTAATACTGTATCGTAATTCAAAGAATGAAAGATTTTTATAGGGGCGAGAAGTTGCTTATCTTTAACAGCCCCTTGTGCCGGAAAAAGGATTACCGTTCCTTTAGAAGAAGCTGCTGGAATTAACGATAAAAATAATCAGTGCAATAAAGTCTGAGCAAAAATTATTAAGTGCGTCACAAAGAAATGGTATAAGAGATGCTCCTA
>NZ_JAAHGK010001767.1:0-1133 GCF_010672505.1 Okeania sp. SIO2B9
ATACTACATTAACTATTGACTATAATTCTTAATATTAGAATCTGTGTTCCACCATCTTCGTGGAAAAAGGTACTGTAGTATGTTTGTCGTGCGGAATGTGGGATATAAATTTGTATTTTGGTAGGTATTTATATTATGCAAATCATCTCAATTACTTTTTTCGTTCATCAAATTCCGAGTAAATAATTAAGCACAAATACTTATTTGATTGATTACTCAATCACGGCAGTTATGATTTTCTTCTCAAATTCTGTCTCCTGTCTCCTGTCTCCTGACTCCTTCTTCGGTTGCTACATTTTGTGGTGCGGAATGTGGGTTCTACTTTTCCGGAATTTTTAGGTGCGTTGCAATGCACCCGACAAAACAAAGCTACCGATGATAATTAGCTAATTCTTGTTCTGCTTCTAATTTCAACTTTTCTCGAATTGAAATAGGAGCAATAACTTCCCCTTTTGGCCGCCAATCTCTCAACCGCATTAAGACATTAATATCTCCATTTCTTATCCATCCATAATAATAAGCATCTTGAGGATAACGTGCCTTAATAATATTCAATAACTGTTGTTTCTCTTGGAGATTTTTTATTTCTTTTTGCACTAACTTTGATAAATTTTCATATTTTATCGGCTTAAATGTAGGATTTCGTAGAGTATCATCCACATACCAACGGGCAAACTTAGATTCAAATATCATTACTAACAAATCTTGAAGCAAATAAAAGTTAAATCCCCAAGCTTTTTCTAGTTCTTGTTCCATATATTCTACAGTTGGTAATTTTCCTTTTTCCCATAATTTAGATGATTTTTTAGGTATCTGAGAATTACCCCATTTTAAAATAGTTAATTGTTCGGATACTATTCTGTCTAAACGATAATTATACCAGCCAAATTTACCAAAAGGGTCTGTGCCAAAAGCAGTTAAATATTTAGCCCGACGTGCATAGTGTAGACAAACTAGATAAACTATTATTTCTACTTGTTTTTCACACCCATCGGCTGGCGGATGCGGCGAGCCGCCGGTTGGCGGACGGCCCTGTCCGCACCCGGCCCGGTGGGTCTGTGACGGTCGCCGCAACCCCGGACGGGCCCGAAAACGAGGCAGCGGCCCCGGTCGGCTCGTAGGCTTCGACGGTG
>NZ_JAAHGK010001768.1:0-1132 GCF_010672505.1 Okeania sp. SIO2B9
CCTTACGGTTTAGTCCAGTCAATGCCCGCACTGAGGCGGTCTTCTTTTAGCACCCGATTCAGATCTAACATTGTCCCATCTCAAACACCCTATTAACTTTACTTTACCTTATAAAGCGACAAGTCTAATTAGCAGAGCCAATAATTTTATTGCGGTTTAGATATTGCAGTCTAGAAAGCTTGGTTTCAAACCTACGATATGACTTTACGCTTTCAAATACTTTTCCATCACTTAAAGTTGCTAATGTTTTGACACCTAAATCCACACCTACAACTTCAGTAGTTGTTGGGGTTGGGCTAGGAGTAAATTCATAGCTCAAACTTAAGTACCAATCACCTGCCTGTCTACTAATAGTGATTTTTTGAGTAGTTGCTTCAATTGGTTCATAAGTTTTGACCATACCAATAAAAGGTAATTTGTGACTCCATCCATTTAATTCTATGGGTTTTCCACAATTATCAATTGTGAATGAATCAGATTTACCTTTCTTCTTAAATCGTGGGCGTTTGCCCAATCCCTGAAAAAATCTCTTAAATGCTTCACCTAAGTTGATGAAAGCATATTGATAAACTTTAGACGACAAGTTTTTCATCCAGGGGTAAAGGGGTTTGGTGTGATTAGTAAAAACCTCTCTCAGTTTACGAGGGTTTGGCTTGTAACCATCTGTGTATGCAGCATTCCATAAACTTAAACCCCAGTTGTAGCACCACCTCGAATAGCCAGCGTGTTGTGCCATCAGAGTTTTTTGTTTATTATTTAATTTGAGTTTGGTTCTAATGGATTTCATGGAGATTGAGCGCCGCCTGTCTAATGGTGTGCTTTTTAAGGTATTATATCGTTATTTATTGATTAAGTCAATGCTCCCCGCTCTAAAGATACGGAGATTCTTAAGCAATCCAAAACTGGATTCTTAAAGGCATTATCAAACTATAGCGCTGTGCGCAGGGAACAGGGAACAGGGAACAGGGAACAGGGGGAATAAAAAACCGATAATATAAGACTTCTAGCTATTGGACATTTCCTGTAATATCATGTCCGGATAATTAGTGATGAAAAAACTTATCAAGAGTGCTGAAACAATAAATCTTTCTATTTTCCCTACTCCCCTACTCCCCTACTCCCCTACTCCCCC
>NZ_JAAHGK010001769.1:0-1132 GCF_010672505.1 Okeania sp. SIO2B9
TTAGGGAAGTTGGATGCAACTTCCCTACCCACTCACCTACTCCCCTACTATGTGAAAATATAGAAAAGTTTTTGAGAAATGGTATTATTTGATTGCTAATTAACAACACAATCATCTCAAAATCAAATTTATGGATATGGTAAAGGGTTGAAAATAATTGGAAAATACATCTATTTGGGTGCATCTCACATTTGCAAAAATACTTTTTTCCTATATATTCCCTATTCCCTGTTGCCTGTTGCCTAAAAGCGATAAATTTTTGGCTTTATTCTTGCATTGAGATGCACCCATCTATTTTTACCCAACTTCACTCCATAGATTAGAACTAAAAATCTCAAACAATTATGCGGTTAGATTTAGAAGGATTAGAAATTACAAAGGGTGAACTTAAACATCTAAGTGGAGTAAGTTTAGGTAAAATATTGCTGCCGCCCACCAAAACTAAATATTTAATAGAAGGTTTGAAAAGTTTACTAATAGCTTTGCTTTTATTAGTTAGTTACTGGATGGTAGTAAAAATCTTAAATCAACACCATTTATTATTAATAGTTACTTATGTAAGTATGGCAATAGGATTATTTTTAGAAGATATCTATAAAATATTTATGACTCGTAAAAATCAACCTCTGATTAAATTGTTTGAGGATGTAGATAAATATAATTCGATTATTCAAGCGATTGTTATTAATGACAGAATTGAAGCCGCTGGGAACCCCCAAGTTCAATTAAGTAATCGCACTAAAATTATAGAAGCTCTACAACTAATTAGAGAAGATTTAATTAGAGCTTTGAAAACCGAGCGAATTATCCGGGAAAATCAGAAATTTGTTAATAAAAATACAGACTTATTTACCTTTAATTTTAATACTTTGACAGCTTTGCAAATTAATGACAAAGCTAGCGAACATGGAAAATTACTTAACGAAGCTTTAGAAATAGCAATTGAAGTTAGGGAAGAGATGAAAAAATTACAAAACGAACATTTGCTCAACTAAGGGACTTACAAGTAAAAAGCTGGTTTTTCCCCATCACTCTAATTATTTTGCCTTTCTCTAGTAATTTTAAAGATACTAACTGATAGCTTTAGGCTTAAGCAAACAATTAATTATTTGTCAACGATCTGGCACATACA
>NZ_JAAHGK010000177.1:0-8080 GCF_010672505.1 Okeania sp. SIO2B9
CTCATTTTCATCAAACTCACCCACAACATTTACCTGTTCCCCAGGGAATAAATTCAAAAATTGTCTATCTGATAAATTGGCATCTATGAATACCTGAGTGCCACCAGCATCCAGAATAAATTCATCATTATCAACAGTATTTAACACAGTACCGAACAATGTATTTGTTACAGGTGGCATCGCCCCTGGTAATAGATCGGAAACTACAGGAGAACCATCTGTGCGAGTGACAGAAAAAGCTTCAAACTCATTTTCATCAAACTCACCCACAACATTTACCTGTTCCCCAGGGAATAAATTCAAAAATTGTCTATCTGATAAATTGGCATCTATGAATACCTGAGTGCCACCAGCATCCAGAATAAATTCATCACGATCTACAGTATTTAATACAGTGCCAAAGATAGAATTTCCTTGGGGAAAAGTTAGAGGGTCAAATCCTATAGTGGAAACCCCACCTGTGATTGGATCTAATGGTGCTACTGGGGGTGGCGGGTTCAATGGAGGTGAGGGAGTTGGAATTGCTGTCGTGGGTTGTGGTGGAGTTAAAATAGCTTGATTCCCTAAAATAACTACACCATCCGATCTGCTGATAAATCCTGTATCAACTTCCAAACCATCAAATTCAGCAACTACAACATTTATAGGTTCACCGATGTTTAAACCTAGTTGATTAGCATTGACAGGGAAGGGGTCTACAATGACACTTCCACCACTAAAGTTGAGGGTAAAGTCTTCTCCATTGTCTATGAAACCACCTACTATTCCATTAATTGTTGTTCCTGGTTGAACATCCAGACCAAAAGTATTTGGGTCAATCATTTATTACTTTTTGAACTCGGTGGTTTAACTATAAACTAGAAAAATGACATGAAAATGACAGCCAGTCATTTCAGTTATCAGTAGATATATCCAACTTTTCAAAATAAAATCAATTATCCTACATAAATTATCAATTCTTTCTCCCTAATTCCTACTTACTACTCCCTACTCCCTATTCCCTATTCCCTGCTACATTATTCATTAATTTGATATTGAGCTAATGCTTGAACTTTCTCTCGGGGAATACTTAAAGTACTGGATATTTCTGTTTCTAATTCTGCTATATCAGTAGTAGGAAAATCTAATATTATTTCTTGTAGTCTAGAATCACTTACATATACATCTACCGTGCTAAAACCACGTTTTTTAAAGATTTTTACCTCAATCACAATTAGCTTTGCCTTTAAAGATATATCAATTTCTGGCAAGGTATCGACTTGCACGGGGTTTGTAATATTCGCTCTAGAATACAAAATTGTTTGAGTTGCCCAGCCAGTTGTCACCCAAAATAACCCGCTGATGATTGGTAGAGGCAACCAAAACTCTAAACCTATAGCTTTAAGAGTTTTCCGCAATTTTCTTAATTTCATTGACTTTTCCTAAATTATATGTTTTACTTACTAATTATTACTTACTTTTTCTTCAAGTTAGTAGTACCAAGTTCAAAAAGTAATGCTATTCACCTTACCTCCTGACTATTGGGAATTGACTACTCTAAACCTGAGTAGCTCAACTACATGAAATTGATATCAATTGACAATTATACCAGATGAGGTTGCTGTCAAATATTCTTTAGACCAAGATAGAATAGAATTAATATTGATATTATATACAATAGCTGTAGCGATCGCAGACGATCGATCAAAAAAGTACGCAGTCTATGAAAATATGGAACTCTTACAATTATTAATAATTGAAGATATTTGCTAATTCCCAATCAAATTAAGGACTACTCTAGAAATGAGAATACTTTTAGTAGAAGATGACTCAGAACAGTTAGAACCTATCCACACAGGTTTATCCCAAGCTGGACACATTGTAGATGGAGTGGAAACAGGAGATACTGCTCAATGGTTAATGGCAGAAAATGACTACGACCTACTAATTTTAGATTGGATGTTACCGGGTGTTAGTGGGCTGAAATTATGTAGTTTGTATCGACAAATGGGCAAAACTGCTCCGGTACTAATGTTAACAGCAAAAGATACTACTATTGATAAGGTGATGGGTTTAGATAGTGGAGCGGATGATTATTTGGTAAAACCTGTAGATTTGCTGGAGTTATTGGCGCGAGTGCGAGCTTTGGGGCGACGTTCTCCATTATGGCAGGGGGATATTCTCAGTTTGGGAGATTTGCAACTAGACTTAACTAAGTTAATGGCACGAAGAGGAAAACAAGAGGTGCAACTTTCGGTGCGGGAGTCGCAACTGCTAGAATATTTCTTACGTCATCCTCATCAAGTTTTGAGTCGCGATCGAATTGAACAGTCTTTATGGGAGTGGGATAACCCACCGGATAGTAATGCTGTTAGTACTTCGGTCCGGAGGTTACGGCAAAAATTGAAGGTTTTGAGTGCAGATAAATCAATTGAAACTATCTACGGTTTAGGTTATAGGATAAATCAAGATTATGTTTAGTCGCAGTCGTCGTAATTTAGCTTGCTGGTTTACTTGGTCTATGGGAGGAATTTTAATTATTTTTACTCAGCTGCTTTTCTATATAGAACTTCGAGATAGACTAGCAACTTTTGATGGCGCTTTATATGACCGGAGTAGAGCGATCGCTTCCATGGTAGAGTACAATAAAAGTAGGGGACAGTCTACACCAGAGCTAGAAAATGTCTTAGTTTTAGGGAAAAAATCTGGAATAGGTAGCGAATTACTATATGTTCATTGGTACAACTCCCAAGGTCAAATTCTTCAGTTTGTAGGAGAACCTCCCCGAACTATGGTTAACCCCGAACCTGGTTTTAAAACAATTGCAAATAAATCTGGTGTGTCTGCTCGTCAACTTACCTTACCAGTGATGAAAGGTGAGATATTACTGGGATATTTACGAGTCGCAACATCTCTCCAGTCTTTTGTTGATTTAACTATGAAATTACGGGTTTTCTTAACGGTTGCTGTTCCGTTAGTTTGGGGGGCGATCGGTTTTGCGGGTTGGTTATTGGGAGGAATGGCGATGCAACCAATTCGTAAATCTTACCAAGCTAAAAGTCGCTTTACTGCTGATGCCTCTCACGAATTACGCGCCCCATTAGCTGCTATCCTGAGTAATGCTCAAGTTGGATTATTAATTCCTGGAACTGAGGAAACACCTCAAAGTCAGCGTCTAGAAAAAATTAGCACATTAGCAAAATCAATGAGTGTGCTTGTGAATAATTTATTGATACTGGCGCGTCACGAGGGAAAAATTAACCAAGAAGCATTACAAAATGTTGATTTAAGTTTGATGTTAGAGGAATTAGCTGAATATTATCAAAATCAAGCTGCGGGTGAGAATCTGACTTTTGACTATAATTCACCACAGAAAATGATTGAAGTTAAGGTCGAACCTGAATTACTGCGTTTGGTGTTTGAAAATTTGCTCAATAATGCTTTTAAATATACTCCAGGGGGTGGAAAAGTAAAGTTAAAGTTAGAGACAGACTCTGATTACGCTATTATTTCTATTACAGATACGGGTGATGGTATTCCTGCTACAGATTTACCTCACATATTCGATCGCTTCTACCGAGTTGATATTGCTAGAACTCGCAAAACAGGAGGTTTTGGTTTGGGGTTAGCGATCACTCAACAAATAGTTAATGCTCATAATGGTGATATCCGAGCAACCAGTATCATAGGTAAAGGTTCCACTTTTATTGTGAAAATACCTTTATATTTTCTGTAATATTATGTCCGGTAGCATCAGTATTGTATAGCGAAGGAAAGGAAGAAGGAAGAAGGAAGAGGGAAGAGGGAAGAGGTAGGAAGGTTTAAGAGCAAGAAAAAAAAACTTAAATTTCCTGCATATCACGCTTGGGTTTACACAAACGATATTAACGGACATGATATAATAATAGATTTCGGACAGAGAAAAACATTTGCCTGTTCCCTGTTGCCTATTCCCTACTCCCTACTCCCTACTCTAAAACAAAAGATAAAGGATTACTTTTATTAAAAGCAAAATCTAGAATACCCCGATCGCAATGTTTATACAGCAAATTTCCCTGACCATCAAACAGAAAAGTTGCACCTCTTTGAGTCAAATAAGCAGAATTAGGTACATAAGTTGACCAATTACTGAGAACTTCCGTCATATTTCTTAGTCTCAGTGTGGCTAATTCAAAAGGACGTTGAAAACCTGTTCCACCTGCCATCTTAAAAAATGAACCCTTTAGAGGCGGTAAAGGTTTAGCATGGATGACTTCATCATCACCAATCAATTGAGGTGCTTTTTTATCCCCTAGATAACCTCTAAAGACCTCTCCTAAAGTACCAGGGCTACCAATACCTGCACACATTAACATTAGATTAACCCAAGCACTTTGACTTGTATTTAATAAAGGGAATTTAACAGTTAATCCCTGGTATAGTTCTAATTCCTGATGCAATTGAGCATCTGGGTCAACAAACAGACATTCTGTAGGAAACCCAGTATATTCACAAAATTTCAAACCAGAAGCGCGATCGCCAATCCCAATTGCCCGTATTGTCACTCCTTGAGCTTGCAAATTGGCAGATTCTCGTTGTAACCACCAAGCATATTCTAGGTTATCAAAATCACCCAATTGTGACCAAATTAAAACTAAAAGACGATTAACATTTTCGCAACCACTGAGGATAGGTGAAATTTCGCCATCACTAATTCTGAGACGTTGACTTTGCTTTAGGGTCAGGTAGATATTCATAAGACAAATAATAAAAAATCAAATCAATTATCGCACATAAATTATCAATTATAGCGCTGTGCGCAGGCAACAGGCAATAGGCAACAGGCAACAGGCAACAGGGGGAATAAAAAATCGTTTGCGCAGCATCTCCATTGGAATAATATAAGACTTTTAGCTATTGGACAGTTCTTGTAATTTGTACATAAGCCAGCGCACATTGCTATATTTTCCCCTATTCTTCTTTAGACGTTGCATGCAACGTCCCTACTCCCCCTTTTGCTCAAAAATAATATAAAATAAATATACAGACTAATATATTGCTTACCAAAAAAAGATAATAACCATGAGTATCAAAGATAATGCACAAGGACCTCGCAATATTAGAATTGGCAATATCTTATTATTGCTGGCAGGTATATTCCTATTTATCAACCTAGTATTTCCTAATTTATTCGGTCCTCAAATTCCTCGCGTTCCTTACAGCTTATTCATCGACCAAGTAGAAGACGGCAAGGTAGCAAGAGCTTCTGTAGGTCAAGACCAAATTCGTTACCAACTCAAAGAGACAGCAGAACAACCAGAACAGGTATTTTCAACTACCCCAATATTCGACTTAGAATTACCAAAACGTCTGGAACAAAAAGGAGTAGAATTTGCTGCTCCGCCTCCTTCTAATAATTTTTTTGGTAATATCTTGAGTTGGGTAATTCCTCCGCTAATTTTTGTCGCTATCTGGCAATTTTTTATTGGTCGTCGTGCAGGTGGTATGGGCGGTCCCCAAGGGGCACTTTCTATTACAAAAAGTAAGGCAAAAGTTTACGTCGAAGGCGAGTCTACTAAAGTAACTTTTAACAATGTGGCAGGAGTTGAAGAAGCAAAAACAGAATTAGCAGAAGTTGTGGAATTTCTCAAGTCTCCCGAACGTTTTACCGCTATTGGCGCACGCATTCCCAAAGGTGTATTATTAGTCGGACCTCCAGGAACTGGTAAAACTTTATTAGCAAAGGCAGTTGCAGGAGAAGCAGGAGTAGCATTTTTTAGCATCTCCGGTTCCGAATTTGTCGAATTATTTGTGGGTGCAGGTGCAGCGCGGGTACGAGACTTATTTGAACAAGCAAAGCAAAAAGCACCTTGTATTATTTTTATTGACGAACTTGATGCTATTGGAAAATCTCGTGCCAGTGGCGGTTTTTATGGTGGTAACGACGAACGGGAACAAACTCTCAACCAGTTATTAACTGAAATGGATGGCTTTGCTGCTGCCGAGTCAACAGTTATTGTTTTAGCTGCTACTAACCGCCCCGAAACCTTAGACCCTGCTTTATTGCGACCAGGAAGATTTGACCGTCAGGTTTTGGTAGACCGTCCAGATTTACCCGGTCGTCTGAAAATATTAGAAATTTATGCTGCCAAAGTTAAGTTAGCAGATAATATCGATTTAAAGGCGATCGCTACTCGTACTCCTGGTTTTGTCGGTGCGGACTTAGCTAACCTGGTTAATGAAGCAGCATTATTAGCAGCGCGTAACAGAAGAGAAAAGGTTTCTCAGGAAGATTTTGCTGAAGCGATCGAACGCATTGTGGCAGGTTTGGAAAAGAAAAGTCGTCTTCTCAGTGATAAAGAGAAAAAGATTGTTGCTTACCATGAAGTGGGTCACGCTTTAGTTGGTGCATTGATGCCTGGTAGTGGCAGGGTAGAGAAAATTTCTATTGTTCCTCGGGGAATGGCAGCTTTGGGTTATACTTTGCAACTACCTACTGAGGATAAATTTTTAAGAGATGAGGCGGAACTTCGGGGACAAATTGCAATTTTATTGGGGGGTCGTTCGGCGGAAGAAATTGTCTTTGGTAGTATTACTACTGGTGCTGCGAATGATTTGCAGCGAGCGACTGACCTAGCAGAGCAAATGGTGACAACTTATGGTATGAGTAAAATATTGGGTCCTTTAGCTTATGAGAAGGGTCAACAGAATAATTTTCTCGGTCAAGGTGGAATGAACCCGCGTCGCATGGTGAGTGATGAGACTGCTAAAGCTATTGATGATGAGGTGAAAGAAATTGTGGAAACTGCACATCAACAAGCGTTAGATATTCTTAATCATAATCGAGATTTGTTGGAAACAATTTCTCAACAGCTTTTGGATGTAGAGGTAATTGAGGGAGGAAAATTACAAGATTTATTGCAGCAAGTTCAAGCTGCAGAAGTAGGGGAGTGCTTACAAGGGTAAGTTTTTAAGATATGACACACCAGACGCGGTGACATGGGGACGCGGAGATTGGATAATTGAGTAATTAATTCAATCTACTCGCTTTATTCATTAAAGGGTAGTCCCGCATAGTCATGGTGTACAAGAAACAAGGGATGCTTGGCACGGGAGCAAGATGCTCCCACTGCCGTCTGTGGAATGGGTATCTTGCCCGTTCCGCCACTCATGAAAGAGAACTCCTGCGTCCTCTCTCCGCGTCTCCGCGTCTCCGCATCTCCCCCTGTCCGTGTCCTCAAGAACCCGCATCCTCTCACTCAAAATAGCTCATCTGGATCAATTCCTCTTTCTCTTAGTATTGCTGCCAGTCTATCAGCTCTTTGCTTTTCTTGTTCAGCTCGCTGCTTTTCCTGTTCAGCTCGTTGCTTTTCCTGTTCAGCACGTTGATATTCCTGCTCTCTAAGTCGCTCTAATTCTAGAGATGTTAGGAATTTACGTCCATCAGGTCGATATATTTCTAAAGTACTTTCTGTGATTTGAAAACGAATATTCAGACGGGGACTGACCCAACCATCAATTTTTTCTATTGTTTCTAAGCGATCGCCTCGAGGAGAAGCAGGATCGTCCACTCTAATTAAACCTGTAAAATCTATTTTATCGGGGTCATAAATATAATATTCTTCAACTCCATACTATTGATAAAATAGTAATTTTTTATTCATTTCTTTGAGACGGTTGCCTGGTGATAATATTTCAAATACAACCTGGGGAGTAATATTTTCTTCCTGCCATTGTTTATAAGAAGCTCTATCTCCTTTTGGTCTACCAAATACAACCATAATATCAGGAGCAGTCCGAATTTTATTATTTCCTACCACTGGATACCAGAGGAAATCTCCAGCAACAAAAACATCAGCAACCTCAGCAAATAAAATTTCTAAATTTTCTTTTATAGTTACAATCCAGCGAAATTGTTTTGTATTATCTGCCATCGGTTGACCATCACTTTCTGGATAAATAATTTCTGGTTTAGTATTAGTTGTTAGTTCTTGTACCATACTTTTTTATTACGAGTTTTTGGGTGGGAAAATCTTAGACCAAGTTTGGTTGGCAAAAAATATTTTTAATTGTTCTCTGTTCTCTTAATTAATTAGCAAAAACTCCATATTTTATATTACAA
>NZ_JAAHGK010001770.1:0-1129 GCF_010672505.1 Okeania sp. SIO2B9
GATAAGGATTGAATTTGACCATACTTTAAAGGATGCTGAAGATGCTCATCATACTCTTATTGATATGTTGAAACAAGCTCGTGTTCAAGAATGAGACTTGAGCACAAATATAGTAATAATTATTGCTAAAATTGGATTCGCTATTATAGGTATTCGTCTTTTATTTTCTAGTGAATTATACCAATTAAAAAAAAGAATACTACAAAAAGGTAGATATCGATCGGATATGCTAAAAAAAATAGCGACTATAGTTCATTTTAGATAGTTATTTCTATCGTCTACCCCTTTTTTTCAATATTTACCCCTTATTACTTCTTCCCTCTTCCCTCTTCCTTAAATAGTTAAGCTTAAATTGAGGCAAAATAATTATGTTAACTACTGTTAATTCACCCCAACAAGTTACTCTCGAAGAGTTTTTACAATTGCCAGAAACAAAACCAGCAAGTGAATATTTTAACAATCAAATTTATCAAAAACCAATGCCACAAGGAGAACATAGTAGAATTCAAATTTGTCTATCGTCAGCTATTAATCAAGCAGGTGAACCACAAAAGTTAGTAATGGCATTCCCAGAATTAAGATGTACTTTTAACGGACGTTCCATAGTTCCAGATATTTCAGTTTTTGCATGGCAACGTATTCCCACAAAAGCAAATGGTAGAATTGAAAATAGATTTGAAATAGCACCAGATTGGGTAATAGAAATTCTCTCGCCAGACCAAAGTTCTAATCAATTAATTAATAAAATTCTTTTCTGTCTCAATAATGGTACTCAGTTAGGTTGGTTAATAGATTCTGAAGATGAATCTGTAGTGATTTTTCAACCTAACCAACAACCAGAAATTAGGTATAATTCTGATAATTTACCAGTTCTCAATTTATTAACAGATTGGCAATTATCTATTGCAGATTTATTTAGTTGGTTATACAAGTAGTCGCAAAATAAATTTCCTATCATCTATAAATCTTTAAATTACAGCCTATTTCTCTGTTTTGATTTGTCTGGAGCGATCGCTCCATATCTAGAGAAGGGAAAGTAGGTTGCTTTGAGTTGAGTCTTTCTAGACTTTTGAGATTCTACTATTGCGTATGAAAAAATAGTTATGAATAAATTTTTGATTTTGAATTA
>NZ_JAAHGK010001771.1:0-1129 GCF_010672505.1 Okeania sp. SIO2B9
TCATTTCTTTTTGTTCGATAACTGTTGTCATTGATGATTGTTCATATTCATATTTATCCCTAAATACAAGGTTTTCTTTTTCTATACTTTGTAATCTATTATTTTTTGTAGGAGTTACTAGAGCTTCATTATCATCTATTTCTTTAACTTCTTGAATCAATTTTTTTTCTATGTATTTGTCTATATAACTATCCAATTTGTTTCCAATATACTTTCCTATTGCTACATTAATTTTGGTTTCTAAACTAAGTGATAAAATACTTTGATTGCTATCTATTTCTTCTCCTAAATAAAGATCGATAAACAAATTTAAAACTTCAAAAGCTGTAGCATCATTATCCTTACATTTTACTTGGAAGCGTTGCCATTTACCACGAGTTAATTTCAGATTGATCTGAACTTTATCTTCTCTATCATTGCTATACATATTAACTAAATACCTAGATAAGGGACGAAATTAAAGCATAAATTACGCTTGAAAGCCTAAAGCTATTTATCTACCACTTATGGTATTGTCTATAATTATATACAAAAAATCAAATGATTTTGGCAATTTTATTGATTGATAAAAATTTAATTCATCTTGACAAAATAATTGATAATTATCATCAATAATTCACTATGATTGACTTAATCTGGAAGTTTAAGATTGTAAATAGGAATACAGGATACTAATCAATATTTAGTGATTTTATGCTTATTTTTTAGAAAAAATTATTGAGGAAATTTATTATTAAACTTATTCAAGAAACAAAATAATTGAAAAAAAGCTAAAATATAAACGTCCTCTAATTTAAAAATACACTTCCAGTTTCTTCAATTAATAAACTAGATTTATCCAAATTAAAATTATTAGTCTCAGTCATATTTAACAGCAAAAGACTATTTTCAACAATAAACTGAGGTTTTATCAATAAAAAACCTCCCTTATCCCGATAAAAAGTAATATTGACAGGAACTTTTAATTTCCTTAAAATAACTTCAGATTTTCCTGACAACTGGCGTTGTGTAGTATCTCCAATTATCTCATAAGAAATTGTAGCAGCAGTATTATTTGCAAGTTTGATATTGACCAAACCATTTACAGGTTGAATAATGCCAATAGGCAATTGTCTTGTTCCAGGTAAAG
>NZ_JAAHGK010001772.1:0-1128 GCF_010672505.1 Okeania sp. SIO2B9
TCATGTGGAAGAGGTATTAGTAAAAGATGGTCGTGCTGTTGGTGTGAGTTTACGAAATGGAACAGAAATTAGAGCAAAGGAAGCAGTAATATCCAATGCTTCTATTTGGGATACTTTGAAATTATTGCCAGAAGGTGCGGTGCCAAAATCTTTTCGGCAACAACGACAACAGACACCAGAATGTAATAGTTTCATGCACTTACATTTAGGTATTGATGCTACAGACATCAAACCAGACTTAGCGTGTCACCATATTATTGTCAATCATTGGGATGAGATAGATGCACCTCAGAATGTTGTGTTGATATCCATTCCATCTTTGATAGATGCTACTGTTGCACCACCTGGTAAGCACGTTATTCATGTATATACTCCAGGAAATGAACCTTATAAATTTTGGCATGGTATGGATAGAAAGAGTCAAGAATATGCACAACAAAAACAACAACGAGCTGAGGTGATGTGGCAAGCATTGGAGCGAGTCATACCTGATGTGCGCTCTCGTTGTGAAGTAACATTGGTCGGTACTCCACTAACTCACGAACGTTTTCTCCGCCGTCACCGAGGAACTTACGGACCTGCAATTCGTTCCGGGGAGAGTTTGTTTCCTGGACCAAATACACCTTTACCAGGATTATTGTGTTGTGGTGACTCTACTTTTCCTGGTATAGGTTTGCCTGCAGTAGCAGTTAGTGGCATGATAGCAGCAAATACTCTTGCACCTGTTTCTCAGCATTGGAAAATGTTAGAAAGTTTGGGGTATGTCCGGTAGCATCGGTATTGTAAGCGGAAAGTAAGGAAGAAGGAAGAGGGAAGAAGTAGGAAAGCTGAAGAGCTGGTAGAGAACAACATCCAATATTTCTCTTTTGCCCCCCGAACGTGGGTTTATATAAAATCCGGTTATACAGTTATCGCACTTTCCACTTCCATGGGATGCAGACATAAAATGCCTACTTATCCCCAGATAATTCCAACTCTCATCCTTTCTTCCTATTGACTCCTGATATCAAATCCGGTAGCATCGGTATAAAAAAATTAAACCTGATAAATTAAGGGATGAATAGTAAGAGTTGGGCGATCGCCATGCCGAGATTGTTAAAGCTAGAACCACACAAAAGTATCGAAGAG
>NZ_JAAHGK010001773.1:0-1121 GCF_010672505.1 Okeania sp. SIO2B9
TCTCCCCATCTCCCCATCTCCCCATCTCCTTCTCTATTTTTAAATAGATCCGTTTAGGGGTTCTATATATAAATGTCAGTGGTACGGCGGCAGTGAATTAATTATAGCTGATAGATTTTATCCAAGTTCTCAAATATTTTCAAACTGTGGGCATCAACAGAAAATGCCGTTACACTTGAGAACTGATGAATGTAGTGAATGTGGTTTTTCCTACGTAATGCTTTGCAAACAAGCTGACAGAGATTTTAACCCACATTCCGCACTTCAATTTGAATTACGATAGGTTACAGAAAACCTTGATATTGAATTGAGTAGAATTACTTATGGCGTTTACTAACTGCAAGTCAGATCATAAAGCTAATGATTGCGTTATTATTTAGTATAAAAAAAATGTCTTTAATAGAAGAAATAACAGTTAAAAATGTAGACCACTTAGGAATAGTTGCAGGACTAATTGATGAGATAGGAATAGTGGAAATAATTAACCAAAAATTAGGAGTAGATAATCGAGAAAAAATTACTTCAGGGCAAGTAATAAAAGCTTTGATTCTCAATGGATTAGGAATGGTATCACGTCCTTGATATTTGTGAGCGTCAGTTCTTTGAAGACAAGGCGGTAGAAAAATTATTAGGTACAGGTATAAAATGTGAATATTTAAACGATGATACTCTCGGTAGAGTTATGGATGATATCTATCAATTAGGATTAACAAATTTATTTATAGAAATAGGATTATTAGTTATCAAAAAGTTTAACATTGAGACTAAATATACTCACTTAGATTCAACATCGTTTCATCTTCATGGAGAATATGAGCATATTGAAACTACTGAAAATCATCAAAAAATACCAATATTAATGACAAAGGGATATTCCCGCGACCATCGACCAGATTTGAAACAATGTATACTAGTATACATTGTGAGTGGCCATAGCGGAATACCATTATTTATGAGAACTGCTGATGGTAATGAATCAGATCAAGCAGTATTTGGTCAAATTTTAGCCTGGGTGAAAAAACAAATAAAACTAGATAGTATTATAGTCTGTGATAGTGCTTTATATAGCCAAAATAATATCCAATTAATCTCAAATTGAAAATGGATAACTCGAGTCCCAA
>NZ_JAAHGK010001774.1:0-1119 GCF_010672505.1 Okeania sp. SIO2B9
GACGGGGCGGTGACGGTTCGACCGGTAGGGCTGTTGTGGCTCGGGTCGCACCGTAGCTTCGAAAACCAGTTGCACGAGCTTGTGACCGCCGCCCCCGATTGGCCGGTGACGGTCGATCTCGGCCCCGATCCCGACCCCGACGTCGAGGCCGCAGTGGCCCGGGTCGCCGGCCGGCTCGATGACACCGTGGCCGCACCCTCGGTGCGCCGACCATAACGGGGCATAACGGGGCGGTCCGGGTGCCGCTCCGCCCTTCGGTGCGACGGCCCGGCGCCCCCATGAGCGCGTATAAAGGCCCAGGAAGTTTTACTGGTACTCGTATAGGTATAGTAACTGCTAGAACTTTAGCTCAACAGTTAAATATTCCGCTATTTGCAATTTCAACCTTAGCAGCAGTAGCTTGGTCATATAAAAATCAAGACCGGGATTTATCTCTACAAATGCCAGCTCAAAGAAATCAGTTATTCACAGCTATTTATCAACTTGAAGAAATGGGTATCAATCCTCTTTTAGAAGAAACACTAATGACTCCAGAAGCATGGGAAGAAACTTTGAAAAATTGGCAAAACTCCTATGAATTAATTAAGGTTGAAAATGGTTTAGGAGAATCTGTTTTAAGTCTATTAGAATTAGCTCATTTAGAATGGCAAAAAGGAAAGCGATCGCATTGGTCTACAGCATTACCTTTTTATGGACAACATCCCATTATTGAGCGAGGGAGTATGGCAGCGGGTAGGGACGTTACATACAATGTCCTACAGAGAAGTAAACATCAGAATAATTAACAATAACTGGCGTACTAATTATCAAAAAACTTATTTACTTAGGGTGTTAATTACTTAATAGTTGAAGTGTCACTTAAGTTCAGCATTCTTTTTTTTCGCTTGGTATAAAATCAACTGTTTTAAATTTACTAATTCTGCTTTTTGATTCATCAATATATATACAAAAGTTTTCGAGTTGATAAGGTACGAAGTTTTATACTTTTAGGGAAGAGCGGTGCGACCCCGCGTCGGTGACAGACGCATCTGGTAGCGCACCAAGAGAGGGAACATCGGATCTGGGAACAGGGAATGAATAAAAATTGTAGATTATTCTTAAAGTTTACCTTACTATCCA
>NZ_JAAHGK010001775.1:0-1118 GCF_010672505.1 Okeania sp. SIO2B9
TCGGAAGGCTTTATATCAAGTCTCATTGAAGTAGCAGTCAGCACTCAGCTAGCCTCCGTAGGAGGAACTTTCCTAGGTCATGCTGCGCAAACCTTAACAGCATATTGCTAACCCAAGGCTACGGCCTTTTCCTGCGGAATGCTACGCAAACATGTTGCGTAGCAAAACAGCTTTTCACGGTGTATAATGGGGGATTCTTTCCCCTCATAAAAGGCGCACCACTAATTTTTTCAAGCTCTTGTGGGGGACCGTTACCCTCGAATTTCAAGCACTCCAGCTAAATGCTGGCAAGGGTCGCATTCCGGAGCGAAAAGCTGGTACCTAGTTAATTAATCATAATAGTCAGTTCCCTTTAGTCATCTTTAGATGACTTTTGCTATCCAGCTTAGTTAAATTTTTCTGTTTGCTGTTGTAGGTAAACTAATTATAAATTCAGTGCCTTCTCCTAGTATAGAATCAACGTGAATCTCTCCACCATGTTTTTCGACTATGATTTGACGAGCGATCGCCAATCCTAATCCTGTTCCTTTCCCTATTGCTTTAGTCGTAAATAGATGGTCGAAAATCTTGGCTTTCACTTCTTGTGACATTCCTTTGCCATTATCAGCGATCGCAATTTTCACCTGTTCATCTACCAGTTGCGTCTTAATGGTAATTAGATTAGAATGAGCTTGATTTTCTGTATCTCTTCCCCGATCGGATTCATCTAAAGCATCAATGGCATTGGCTAAAATATTCATAAACACCTGATTTAATTGTCCAGAAAAACAAACAATTTTCGGAATATTGCCGTAGTCGGTGACAACTTCAATGGCGGAACGATTTTCGTTAGCGTTGAGGCGATGGCGTAAAATCAGGATAGTGCTATCAATCCCTTCATGTAAGTCAAAAGGTCTTTTTGTATCGCTATCAGCGCGGGAGAAGGTGCGAAGACTTCTGCTAATTGATTGAATGCGATCGCCAGCGTCTTTCATAGATTTAACTAACTTTGGTAAATCTTCTAGCATATAGTTTAAGTCGCTTGCTTCCAGTGCTTCTTCAATTTCTGCACCGGGTTGAGGAAATTTCTCGCGATAGAGATCGATGATACCTAATAGATCGTTGATGTAATCTTGTGC
>NZ_JAAHGK010001776.1:0-1118 GCF_010672505.1 Okeania sp. SIO2B9
TAGAGTCATACACAGTTTAAGCGAACATCAAGGCTATGTTTATGCTCTTGCTGTTTCTTCCAATGGGCAAACTTTAGCTACTGCTGGTACGGACAAGAAAATGCTGATTTGGGAACTGCCCATTAAAAATGATAAATTTCTGAAATTTCTTGCCCTCAAGCATCCTAGTTTTATCAAAGCTTTAGCCTTTAGTTCAGATGGTAAAATGTTGGTTAGTGGTTGTGGAGACAAAACTATCTATGTGTGGGATACGAAAACCTGGAATCTCAGGTATAATTTGGAAGGACACACCGGAGCAATTTGGTCTCTGGCGATTAGTCCAGATCACCGCATCCTTGCCAGTGGAAGTAATGATTGCACAATCAAGGTGTGGAATTTATCAACCGGAACTTTAAAAACTACTTTAACCGGGCACACTGGTATTATCACCACCCTAGCTTTTAGTCCAGATAATCAGACCTTAGCTAGTGGCAGTGATGACAAAACGATTAAAATTTGGCAAATTGTATAAAATATAGTTTAAGTAAATATGACACCTAGCAAAGAAAATATTCCTAACTATCGAATGCCAGCAATTTTACTCACTTTTCTATGCTGTTTGGTAGTTGAAAGGTGGGCAGTTTTTTATTTGCCTTTCGGAATTGTCACAATTATTTATGCAACTCAAGTTAAGACACGACTTGAATTGGCAGACGCACTAGGAGCAACTACAGCATCAAAAAAAGCTAAGAAATGGTTTTTGTTTAGTTTAATAGTAGCGATAATAATGATGGTTTTATATGGATATTATAATATTATGGCTAATAATAATGATTATTCTGACTAATAATATAATTATAGAACCTAATACTAATAATATTAATAATCTATTCCTAACAATAACTTAAACATAGAAGGGTTATACTAACTCACTTTAAAAATGTCATAAATATTGGGAAACTTATAACTCCTGAAATTACTGTATTGTCAAATTTTTCTATTTATCAAATCTTATTTTTAACTTTTGCCTTCCGTGATATGAAATCCGGTAGTGTAGGTATAAATAAAGCAGAGAAACTCGGTTTATATAAAATAAATCACATATCTCTCCCATAAACCCGGTTTCTTATAACACCCCA
>NZ_JAAHGK010001777.1:0-1117 GCF_010672505.1 Okeania sp. SIO2B9
ATAAAGAAATATAACTAAAAAAAACAAAAAAGTAATATGGTAAATTTTAATCCACTGCTAATGGCGACAAAAAAAAACAATAATTCCCAAAATATTTAGCAAAATTATCGGCTCATCAACTTTAGGATTAATGATATTTTTAGGAGTAATAAGTACCATTTGCCCTATTGCCATGTCACACAATAATAGAGATGAAAATCCACTTAAACTCTCGGAAGAAACCACAACAAAATCTCTATTTCTTGCCTATCCTTCCGCAAGCCACAAAACTACTTCAGACAGAATTTTTCTAATTGGCACAGCTTCTCCAGAAGCAGAGGTTACTGTTAATGGAAAAGCAATTAATGAACGTAGTAAATCAGGTCATTTTGCCCCTAGTTTTCCATTACAAATAGGGAAAAATATATTTACTGTACGCCATCAAGACGAAGAAAAAATAATTACGGTAACACGCAACTCAAACCAACCACCTTTACCAGTGGGAATAGCTTTTGGTCAAGGTTCTTTGACTCCAGCAAAAGATATTGCCAGAATGCCAGGGGAATTAATTTGTTTTCAAGCGATCGCTCCTCCAAATGCTAATATTTCTGTTTTATTAGCTGCCCAAACTATTCCTTTACTTTCTCAGTCTCAAGTAGTAAATTTACCAGGAAATTTAGCAGTATTAACAGGAGATAATCAACCTGTTCCTTCTGCGGGAGAATATTATCAAGGTTGTGCGAAAGCAGAGAAACCAGGAGATTTAGGTCAACCTGAGTTTAAACTAAGTCTCAGAGGTAAGACAGTGACTCAAAAAGCACCGGGAAAAGTGACTATTCTTTCTCCGACTGTATTTGAGGTGGCGGAAGTAACAGTAGAAGAGGGAGTTGCGAGAACTGGACCCAGTACCACTTATTCGCGCTTGACACCGTTACCAAAAGGTACTAAAGCTTTGATTACAGGGAAAGAAGGAAACTATTTACGCCTTGATTATGGGGGGTGGATAAAAGCAGATGAGACTAAGATATTTACAGATGCAGCACCACCGCGTTCGGTAATTCGGAGTGCTCTTTCTCGTCAGGTTCCAGGTGCAACAGAAATCAGATTTCCTTTGCAAGTACCGGTATCAGTTTGAGCA
>NZ_JAAHGK010001778.1:0-1108 GCF_010672505.1 Okeania sp. SIO2B9
AAATTTGATGCTTATCCTTTTCAGGATTATGGTATAGTAGAGGGAACATTAAAAAAGATTTCTCCTACTTCACAAATGCAGGAAACTTCTGAGGGGAATATAGCAATTTATGAGTTAGAAATTGAGTTGGATGAGACTTGTATTCCTGCTGCTAATGAGTGTATTGCTTTGCGTCCTGGAGATACGGCAACGGCAGAAGTTGTTGTGCGTCAGCGTCGTCTGATTGATTTTATTCTTGATCCGTTTAAGAAATTGCAAAAAGGAGGTTTAGATTTGTAGAAATAATTAATAATTGACAATTAACTAGCGGTTTAACGAAGCTATTGGTAGGGTGTGTTAGCGCTAGCGTAACTGAGCAATACCCCTTATGTAGTGCCTTTGCGTAAGTCCTGAATAATTAATAATTGACAATTACAGCAGATTCTACCTTGGTGATGTACACCCACGCGGGCAAGATGCTGAGAACATTTCATTTTAATACCTGTACTTCATATACTTGGAATCTGCTGTCACTAGGGGTACAAGTATTGGAAATTGTCACTGTTCGTCTGTCAAGATTTAATTTTTCACCAGTGGGAGCATCCTGTTTCTTTGCGTGAGCGAGAGCCTCAGATTACAAATAATTAAAACAGGACTTACGCATAACCACCACATATAGTAGGGGCAAATGGCATTCGCCCCCTACAATTGGTGTATAATTTCACATTTTGCGTAAGTCCTGTAAAAGTCATCTTTGAGATGACTTGAGCTATTAGCCAAGGATTTTAATCTTAGCGGGTTATCGAGTCATCAGTTTGATCACTGGTTGGCAGGTATGGGGGAATAACTCACCCGCCAAGAAATGAATTTCTTGGGTAATAGCAAAAGTCATCTAAAGATGACTGTTAATACTCATTTGTTTTAATTAATTAATAGGAGAAAAACCATGTCACAATCTATCACTATTACTGCTGAAGATATTCTCAATCAAGTCAAGCTATCTTTAAAAACCTCTGAGCTTACAGAAGGAATTATTACTCGCAAGATTATTATGGATGCAGCTCAGGAAGCAGGTATAAAAGTAGAGACTGAAGAACTTCAGAAAGCAGCAGATACTATGAGGTTTGTC
>NZ_JAAHGK010001779.1:0-1106 GCF_010672505.1 Okeania sp. SIO2B9
TCTTGTCCAGCATTAACTTCTAACTGACCGCCTTCATACTCAACACATAGTTTTCCTTGAAGTACCAGAGTAAATTCATCAAATTCTGGCCTTTGACCTGGTTCCATCCAGCCACTAGGAGAGCGCATTTGGGCAACGCTAATAGCATCTGTTTGGCTATTGACATGACCAATATATTCGTCAATTTGCTTCGGTTTGTTACCTACAGGTTCAATCCGAGTAGGCTTTTCAATCAATTGTGGCATGATTTTTATACACTTTAGTTGGGGTTAACTAACATTAAAGGCTGATTATATTCTACGGGTTGCCCATTTTCGATTAAAATTTCCACTATTTGTCCAGAGACCTCTGCTTCAATCTCATTCATAACTTTCATCGCTTCAATAATACAAACTGTTTGGCCAGAAGTAATTCGATCGCCCACTTCTATAAATGGTGGCTCATCAGGAGCAGGAGCGCGGTAAAAAGTGCCCACAACTGGAGATAAAATTTCTTCAAATTTGTTTGAGATCGTAGGAGGTGCTCCTGAAGTTATAGGAGCAGTTTTTATCGCTGTTGTATCTAATGAGGTAGTACCAGGAGAAACAAATTCAGAAGGGTCAGTCCCATCGGAAGAAGGTAATGAGAGGCGATCGTTAAATAAAGTTCCTTTTCGTACCGTTAATTCCAAATCTCCACTTTTTAAAGTCAACTCCGAAATATTAGTTTGGTCTATTGCTGTTAGTAGTTCCCGCAGTTGATGTAAATCTAATTGCACTGTTTTTATATCCTCACTTAATCGGCGTTCAACTCAATTAATACTTAATAAAAAGAAGAGTTTATTACTGTTTTAGTATAGATGTAGAAGCGTGAAATTCAAAGCCATAAATTTTTTTTACTTACAGAAGTGAGGTTGAGATTTAGGTTTTAGCATAATTACTACTTATTAATAAAAAAATGTAGCAGTTTAAAGAAAAAGTCAGCGGCAGAGATCGCAACACTGGCGGTGTAGGGATCAACCGGGAACAGCCACAATATCCCCACCGCAACCAGCGCCGGATGCATCACCAGCTTGGCAAAGCTGAGACAGCCTGCAACCGCGAGGCGCTCCGCCGATTTGCTCGCCA
>NZ_JAAHGK010000178.1:0-8072 GCF_010672505.1 Okeania sp. SIO2B9
ATTATCATTTTCTTTGTGGGTTTAATACCCCACCGTCAACGGGGGTGTTCAAAATTACTTGGGGGAGCGAATCCCCATGTAATTTTCCTCCTGTCTCCTGTCTCCTGTCTCCTGTCTCCTTCTTCAACACGACTTACGCATGAGCTACGAAAAACTAGGATTTGAGATTGCTATCCGTTCCTGACTGCTGCGCAAACCCTGTCGGTCGCTGCGGACGAAAATACGTTGTACTGCATAAGTCCTAATTATGTCCGGTCCGAGAGCGTGATCAAAAAACTTTCTCCTTCTTCTACTGTTCTTCCTCTTCCTTATTCCATCTCCTGTCTCCTGTCTCCTGTCTCCTGACTCCTTCTTCCATCTCCTGACTCCTCCGTCGTTTATTTATAAATATTCTACCGAACATGATATTAGATACAGCACCACTTGCTAACTACTTAGGTTTATTCGGATTAATATGCTATATCCTCACTTTACTACCAACAATTTTGAGAATTGTTTTTCCCGCAACCAAAAAAACAGAACTTCCTAAATTTTTATTGAAATATCGTCGTCAAATAGGTGTAATTGCTTTTTTATTTGCTCTTGGTCATGGAGTTTTGCTACTTAGCAAAAGAAACTTTGATGTTTTTGATTCCCAAACATATTCGATATATGGAACAGGAATAGTGACTTTAATTATTTTCACACTCCTAACAATCACTTCTAATGATTGGAGCATCAAAAAAATGAAGAAAAATTGGAAGAAATTACATCAATTGACATATTTTGCCATGTTTATTTTAGTCTGGCACGTCATATATACAATGTGGGGTCATTGGAGTCATATCACCCCATTAGGAGTAATCGGAATTACTGGCACCACAATTTTATTTATTGCTAGAAAACTGATAGAGCGCAATAAAAAATCATAGCAGGGAACAGGGAATAGGGAACAGGGAACAGGGGGGAAAACATTTCTCTGTTTGAGATTCATCATCAGCATAAGTTCTAAGCAACTTGTTATTTGCTATAGCAAAAATAAAAGCCAAAAATTAGAGTGACCAAAAGTCAAAATTAATCATCAACTTTTCCCAATTAAGAAATCTCACAATTAAAATCTATGCTAACCCCACAACAGTTCCGTCAATATGCCACAATAATAGCAGCAACTACTGTGACAAATCTTGGTGGGTTATGGTTGTGGCGATCGCTTTCAACATCAACTACAAACTTGACTCAGGAACCAGAAAAAATAACTCTACCCTCCCTTACTCTTTCCGGACACAAAGGATGGGTATATGCAGTTGCTATCAGTCCAGATGGCAAAACTATGGCCAGCAGCGGTTATGATGGTACAATTAAAATTTGGAACTTCAGCAATGGTCAGTTGCTGAATACCATAGATGCTCACAAAGATGCGATCGAATCTCTTGCCATTAGTTCAGATGGAAAAGTCCTCGCCAGTGGTAGTTGGGATAACCGTATCAAACTTTGGCATCTTGCCAATGGCAAACTCATTCAAACTCTCGAAGGTCATACCGATGATGTGAAAGCTATAGCTATTAGCGTTGATGGTCAGACTCTTGCTAGCGGAAGTTATGATGGCACAATCAAAATTTGGAACCTTAAAACTGGATCTGTTGAGAGGAATTTTAAACATTCCAGCTCCATCAAATCTTTAGCTTTTAGTCCAGATGGAGAAATGCTTGCTAGTGGGAGTAAAAATGGTCAAATCAAAACTTGGCAAGTGAATACAGGTAAACAACTCCACTCATTAGCAGCACATAAAAACACAGTTTGGGCGATCGCTTTTAGTCCCGATGGCAAAATCCTTGCTAGTGGGAGTCAAGACCAAAAAGTTAAGTTATGGCAGGTAGAAACTGGTCAACTTCTATGCACTCTAGACGGACATGACAAAGCAGTTTTATCTGTTGCTTTTAGTCCTGATAGTCAGACTCTTGCTAGTAGTAGTTACGACAGAAAAATTCATCTGTGGAACGTAGATACAGAAGAAATACTAGAAACATTTAAAGGTCATGCTAAACCTGTTTGGTCTGTAAATTTTAGCCCTGATGGACAAACTCTTGCCAGTGGGGGTGCCGATAGCACAATTAAACTTTGGTCTATGTCTGCTTTGAGTAATAAACAGTTACAGAATACAACTGCCTCATCTGCTGTGGTAGAAGTTGTTGCCTCAGAGATTACTAATAGAGCTAAGTTAGAAGAGTTAAATCAAAAATTGTATGACAAAATTGACCAAAGTTGGGAAAAAACACCAGTATGGTACGAAGATTTAGTTTTTTGCATAACAGTTAATGTTGATGGAGCGATCGCCAAATTAGAAACTATGAATGAACCTGCTAATAAGTATGCAGAGCAAACGCCTTTACCCAAGTTATTCAATACTGCTAAATCTGAAATTACCGAGCAGAAGTCTGTTGCTTTATTCCGAGTAGTGATGACTCCAACAGGTGTACTTGAAGTTAGTCCTTGGTCTGGTTGGTTATAGATGAGCAGTTTTTTGAACTTTATTTGAAATTATTGAGGAACTAGAAACTTTTCTGGACACAAAGACGTTGTGTTCTTCAAAATATGAAAGAAGAAATTAAAAAGTGGTAGTGGTGTACAAGTAGTGATCTTCTTAAAAAAATTAAGTGGGCAAGCAAATACTATTCCTCTAAAACGATTGAATTAGATATATTTTCTCTTGCCAGATGAGATGTTGCCTACCTTGACAATAAATCACTACATCTACAGGACTACCTAAAAAGTTAACTAACTATCATTAGACATCTGGTAAAAATCCAAAATCAAATCAATTCTCACACTAGATATATCAATTATTTCCCATCCTGGGAGGGGAAGACAGGAGACAACCCACCCCCAACCCCTCCCAGGAGGGGAGAAATGGGAATTTAGAAGAGGTAGGAGCGGGCGTTTTGTCCCTTGATTTTTCTGCCATAATCGTCCCAAAATACTAGCATGCATGAGCTTTTTGAGCTGAAAACAGGCGCACTTTTTTATACTAAAAAATGCTACAACCAATATCAGTCAATGCTTTGATATTTATTCAGCAAGCCTAATTAGTGATGAAAAAACTTTCTCCTTCTCCTGTTCTTTCTTCATTCTCTCCTCTCTCCTGACTCCTGACTCCTGACTCCTGACTCCTCCGTCGTTTATTGATAACTTTTCAACCTGAAATAATATTACCCATGGTGAGTATGGATTAATTTACCTTCATCGGGAATAGAGATTTGTAACTTAGTCTTTTTCCGGTTAACTTGTGCTTTTACCCAACCTTCACTAACCATTACCTCCAAACATTGAATCGCTTGATCCATTGCTAAAGGAATATGCTCTGGTGGAACATTGACACTAAAAGCTTCCTTCAATAGCTTAACAATCAGATCCATTTCTGAAGCACGGTTAAGAACACGGAAAATCACCCCGTAAATTCCTGTAATAGGTAGTTGATGTTCCCCTCTGAGGTAACACTTCACTTGAGCAATATGACCTTGAACATAGAGAGGTAGATATTCTTCTTTTGCACCTTTTAAATCAAGTTGAAAGACATTGTAGCCACTAATTTCCCAAGCAGATTTTTTCTTAGCAAAGCGTTGTAAGACGTGCTTCATCGAAGCGAGGTCGAATCCACCAATAGCAGTTTCTTGTAGATTATCGTTGGTAAAACCACCTTGAGCTAACCAGCGAAAAGCTTCTTCTGGACTTAAACGTAATCCTGCATCTTTAGCAATCTCTTTACAGTGCTTTTGTAAATCAGTAAACTGACCATTAGCTGCATACCAATAGTCAGCAAAACGAATATGTTGTTGAATGCGTCTTCGTTGGTTATCCTCGTAATGGGTTTTTAGCCAAGTAGGATTACTTTTACCTCGTTCCAATTCTAAAATTGTGTATGCTGCTTCCCTTGCACTCACATGAGTTAAAGTCATTCCCGCAGCAAGAATAGGGTCTGCAAATCCTGCCGCTTCTCCAGCCATAAACCAGTTTTCTCCTACCATTCGCTGAGAAAGGAAAGACCAGTCTTTTGTAGTTTCAATGTTACCTCTGCTAGTAGCATTAGCGATCAGTTCACCAATTCGAGGTTCACTCTGGAGTGCTTCTTGATAGATTTCCTCTGGTCGTTTTTTCAGTTTTTTGTAATGTTCCGCCGGACAAATAAATCCAATACTGGTACGAGTTGGTCCGAGGGGAATAAACCAAATCCAGCCATGAGCAAGACTCATCACCTGAACCCGAGTCCCTCCCACACCTATTGTGTCAGCCCACTCTGCGTTAGTCCAGTAATCCCAGATGGCAATATTTTGTAGTTTTGTGGGAATATCACTTTTGATACCTAAAGCACGTCTTAAGACTCCAATATGTCCAGAAGCATCAATATAATAACGAGCTGTGATTTCTTGCCCATTATTCAAACGTAGAACATTAATTCGATCGCCTTCAACATCTACTTTTGCTACAGCAGTTTCTTCTTGCACTTGGCAACCCAATTGTTCTGCGTGACGCAGGAGAATATCATCATAAATAGCACGGTCAACCTGAAAAGCAGTAAGGATACGTTGTCCTCGATATTGAGCAGGACGGGGTTCATTTTTAAATTCAGAGGGAGAGACAAAATCAAAATCCCAAAGTTCTGAACTTTTACCCCAACGATAGGTTGCACCAATTTTAATGGGGAAATTAGCAGCTTCTACTTTATCCCAACAACCCATTTCCACCAGAATATCGCTAATAGCTGGCAGTTGACTCTCTCCGACATGATCGCGGGGAAATTTTTCTTTTTCAAGAATTAAGACTCGCAGGTTAGGATTATATTTTCTTAAAAAAGTACCAGCAGTGCTACCCGCAGGACCTCCGCCAACAATGGCTACATCGTAATGGTTTTCTTGCAGTTGGGTATTCATCTTTATAAAATAGGGCTATAAATAATCTAATTAAATCAGAGAACCAGAGTTTTGCCCCTGGTTGTCTATCTCTGAATTACTTTTGTTGGAGACAGTTATATTATTCTCCCTTGAGTTTACGCTTGAGACGTGATAGCCAGCCAAAAGTACCCATAGCTAGGAAACCTAAAATACCTGTTGGTTCTGGAGTTGATTGAATATCGTCATCGAAGTTAGTGATTGTCAATGTATAAGAAGTAGGTAAATCGTTAGCACCAGCAACTATATCATCAATGTTAGTTGTAAAATTAGCATTCCAACCAGATACGACTAAAGTATAGTCGCCAGCTAAGAGGGTTCCATCTACTCCTGGTGTTGTGTCTGGTGCGGCTAAAGGATCGGCATCACCAAAGGAAAGTTCAGAATCGAAAAGAGGACCGCCATCGTCATCTTCTGCTACTTTGAAACCATTTGCGTCATAGAGTCCAATATCAGTATCATCATTGTTAAGTGTGTTAGTTGCAATATTCAACCAATCATTGATATTGTCAATATCGTCGTCAAGGGTGAAGTTGAAAAAGTCTAAATTGCCACTACCAGCATCAGCACCTGCTTGAACAAGTGATGTTCCATCATTGGAAAGGGAACCCAGATTGAAAACCGCAGCTTTTGCAGGTACTTCTAATGCTGCTAAACCAAACACAACGCCAGAAGTAGCAACTGCAAATTTTGTGAAAGTATTGATATTATTGTTAGTCATTGATTTCTTGGGAATATTTATTGCCTACAACATTAACTTAACTTCCCCCCCCAAATTCCTACAACCCTCTTATGCTCTACTTTACAGAATCTTTAATTATTCCGATGGTGTTTTTAGTAGTTAAAATTAGTGGAATTAATTACTAGATCAAGCTTTGAGGTGTATAGCTATGCTAAGAATGATTATAAAGTTTTGATAAAGATAGATCGTATAGTGGCACCAGAAACTACATTTGGGAGTAATATAGAAGATATGCGGAAATGTCTATTCCATCACATTAACTGCAGAATGAGATTGAACACTTTCCAAAAAAGCATCTACATCTTCATCCCTAGTATTAAAAGCAGTTACAACTCTAATTATAGGGAAAGTTGCCTCCTGCCAAACATAAAACTGAAAACCATCCGCTCTCAAACCAGTAACCACAGACTCAGGAATTTCTACAAAAATTTCATTTGCCTCCACTGGATGACATAACCTGACCAAAGGAAACTTGACCAAACCTTGCGCTAATTTTGTAGCCATCTGATTAGCATTACTGGCATTTTTCAACCATAGATCATCAGTAATATAAGCTTCTAACTGAGCAGACAAATATCGCATTTTTGAGAATAAATGCCCACTGCGTTTGCGACGGTAGCCAAATTTTTTTGCTAATTCTTGATTAAAAAAGACTACTGCCTCCGCTGCCATCGCTCCATTTTTAGTGGCTCCAAAACACAATACATCCACCCCTGCTCGCCAAGTTATATCTGCTGGCGCACAACCCAAACTAACAACAGCATTAGCAAAACGCGCTCCATCCATATGTAGATACAGATTGCGATCGTGAGTTAATTTTGCTATTTCAGCTATATCTTCTGGTAAATAAACTGTTCCTGCTTCCGTTGCTTGAGTAATACTAACTGCTGCTGGTTGAACATGATGCACTATACCAATACCAGCTTTTTCTAATGCTGTAGCTAAGTCAGAAGGATTAATTTGAGCATCTGTACCACCAAGCGTCACCAATTTCGCACCACCCGTATAAAATTCTGGAGCACCACATTCATCTACATTAATATGAGATTCAGCATGACAATAAATAGCTCCATAAGGAGGAGCGATCGCTGATAAAGCAAGAGCATTAGCAGCGGAACCCGTAGCAACAGGGAAAATTATCACAGGAGCTTCAAATAATTTTGATAATTTAGCTTCTAAGCGTTGAGTATATTCATCTGCACCATAAGGCATTGCAGACCCTTCATTAGCAGCTATCACAGCAGCCATAATTTCTGGACATACCTCAGTCACATTATCACTACAAAAGTTCATATTTCCCATATTGTTAACTTGATTTTGCTAAAGGACTAAAAAAATTGGCGTTGCTAAATAAATGTATGATTTCACAGGAGTCAGGAGTCGTCGGAGCAGATGGCCATATAGCCTGACGGCATGGACTTCGCAATTGCGCCCCTACATGATATCAGTAGGTACAAAGGAGTTTTTCAGTGACTAAGATAGTGGAACTTACACCCTCGTAGAGTCTATATTTACCTGAATAACGCAGCACCAAATATTAATTACTGTTTATCAATAGACATCTCCGGAAACTAAGTTTTTGTCCAGGTATGACAAGGGTCTGAGATTAATTATCGGAGAGGTATAATGGTTATTATTAATTATATATAGTAAAAATTACACACAAAAAAAAACTTTTCATATAAAATTATAGCTAATTCAATTTGTTATCAAATCTTGACACAACTAAGAAAAAACATCTTCTTAGTATATTGATAATTAGAAAAAAGAATGATACTATACAAAATAGTTAAGAAATAAACCTCAACTATTACTAGCTTTCAAAATTTGGAGGTAAGTAAAATAATCTACAATCAAAACAGCACTCAAAAAATATCAAATAACCTGAATATATTTATTAGTTTTATTTATCTTTGAGCGGGAAAAAGCTGATATAAAAGATCAAGATACAAATTAGTCCAAAAATATATTCAATAGAAACAAAAATAGGCAAAAGTAAAAATTATTTATCAAAATAATTGGGTCTAAAACCCCGCCTTGATTAGCGAAATATTTTTGGAGGGTTGCTCACACATCCCTGTAACAAAAATAACTTCTAATATCATGTCCGTTGGTATGGTTTGTGTAAAAGTTAGCGTGGATATCTACAGGAAATTTAAGTTTTTTTCTTGCTCTTAAGCTTTCCTGTTTGTTGCCTGTTGCCTACCTTTGCTATACAATACCGATGCTACCGGACATGATATAACTTCTGCCTTCCTCAATGACTCCTATTGAAATTTATAGAGAGCTGACTAAACATGAAAACACTACCAGAGATTATCGTCATATACAATTCTGCGAAGGTAACTCAAAAGTAGATATTGCCCAACTGGTGGCTTTATTTGATTCCGCAGCAGTATGGGCAAAAA
>NZ_JAAHGK010001780.1:0-1106 GCF_010672505.1 Okeania sp. SIO2B9
AAGAGGCCCCGTTGGTTGTCTGACAGGTTTCCATGGCCAGCGCGTCTTCTTCTATCGTCCATCTTGTCTGGAGCTAGCATCATGAAAACAACGATTACGATGATTGTGGCGGATATTATGACGCCCCATGTGTTGACCATCGACCAACACGCCACCGTTGCCGAGGCGATCGCCCTGATGCAATACCACCATGTCCGGTCACTCATCATCGAACCCTCCAACGACCATGAAAATCATGGCATAATTACCGAACGGGATATTGTTTACCGTGTCATTGCCCGACGCCTTGACCCTCAACAAATCAACGTGTCTGAAGTGATGCGATCGCCCTGTGTTCTGATCTTTGGCGATGCCACCATTGTTGAAGCCGCCCAACGGATGGCGGAAGCAGGGATTCAACGTGCCCCAGTTATTGGCTTTGGCGAAAAACAGGACGGGAAACTTCTAGGCATGATTTCCATTACCGATATTGTGATGAAAATGAACTGGGTGAGTGTCGAAGGCCAACCCCTGGACACCCATCTTCAAGATGCCCTACGCCACTCTCGGATCATCCCTGAACCCAACCAACAAACCGCCCAGGAATCGGCGATCGCCTGGGATGTGATGGAAAAGTACGGGTAGTTGAAGCATGTAAAACGGTGATCACGATGCTAAATCCCGGTCTCCCGCCCCTTATTAAATCCATGATGCAGCCGGAATTCTATCCGCATTCGGTCCACGAGCCGATTGAACTGATCCAGACCCACGCCTCCTATATTCTGCTGACGGGCGACTACGCCTACAAAATCAAAAAGCCCGTCAACTTTGGGTTTCTAGATTATTCAACCCTGACCGCCCGTAAACACTTTATCGAAGAAGAACTCCGGCTCAATCGCCGCACCGCCAGAGAACTTTATCCAGAAGTAGTTGCCATTTGCCCAACCCAAACAGGCTACTCTTTCTGCCCACCCCTCAGCACTGTTCACACCCCTCAGCACTGTTCACACCCCTCACCACTGTTCACACCCCTCAACGCTCCAAAATCCAAAATCCAAAATCCAAAATCGTTTCCCCCTCCTCCCCCGTAGAATATGCCCTAAAAATGCGGCAATTCCCACGCCACA
>NZ_JAAHGK010001781.1:0-1101 GCF_010672505.1 Okeania sp. SIO2B9
ACTCTTCCAGTATAACACTAAATTCTATCGCTGTAAAGAAGATTGATATAAATTATCAAGTTGTTCTATAACAGACTGAGGTTTGAAAGTAAAACGGATATAAAAAGTCTTTGATGCTTCTTTTACTTTTAAGACCTTTCCATAAATATGCTCGCTCATAAACGATTTATTGCTAGGATTTAATAAATTAAGTTGGATATTACTGTGAATTAATGGTAGTGAATCTTCTGAAGCATATCTGTTAATCTCTATCTCTGATCCTCTTTGAGAAAGCTTAACTAACTTTCCCTTAAACACAGTATTACTAATATGTTTGCCTTCTACAATTAAATAAAAGATAGGAATTGGTTGTTCTATCGGTAATAGAATTTCCTCTTCTTTCGGCAAAAATAGATTATATTTACCACTAATTCCTCCCACTTCATAAATATTAATTGGATTACTAATACCTTTAGGCTTAATTTCCTTCGTACTATCTATCCTTAATTGTGAGGTACCGACCGCTGCCCTAGTAGCATTAGAAATCAGAATTTGATTTCCAGTGGCATAGCTTTCTATGCGAAAAGCCAAATTAACTTCCCAACCAATAGCAGTATATTCAGTATGTTCTTCAGAGCCAATATTTCCTACTACAGCATCCCCTGTATGAATACCAATACCCATTTCTAAAGTTGGCCACCCTAGAGCTTTGATTTTTTGATTAATAGATTTCATTTCTAACTGCATTGCCAATGCACAGGCCACAGCTCTCTGTGCATCATCTTCCCTAACTATGGGAGCGCCGAATAAAACCATTATTCCATCGCCAAGTAGCTTGTCAATACTACCACCATATTGAGTGATGATTTTTAATATATCTTTGAGATAAATATTAATAATTTCTACAACACTTTCTGGGGATAGTTGCTCAGAAAAGGCCGTAAACCCTCTTAAATCAGAAGTTAATACAGTTATACATTGCCTCTTACCTCCTATTTTTAAACCCTCTTTACTTTCCAATAAATTCTTGACTATTTCATTGGAGTGATAACGAGCAAAAGTTTTTCTAATCAGACTAGCAGTGCCAGCAACATAACCTGTAATGACAAATGAAGAAACTAC
>NZ_JAAHGK010001782.1:0-1098 GCF_010672505.1 Okeania sp. SIO2B9
GTTCTGCCCAACTATGCGCCTAAAATACGCTCCATGCATGAGCGTGAAGAGCTGAAACAGGCGCACTTTTTTCGTTCCCAAAAAGGCACTTGTCTTTATATGTCAATGCTTTTATATTTAATCAGCAAGCCCTATTTAGCTTTATAGCTATTTATAACTATTCAACCAGACATAATATATACCAGAAGGAAGAAGGAAGAAGGAAGAAGGAGGAAGGCTATTAAGCAAAAAAAAACCTAAATTTCCTGTAGATATTCACCCTTGAATTTACACAAACTATACTAACGGACATGATATTAATTATGAAGAACTATTTGCTCAAATTCTCTTCTACAAATAATTATCTTTTCTGTGCCGGGTTTAATATCAAATCCATTTAATTCGGTATAAAAACATTCTCCATCTTCACGGCATTGCTGAGGGGCGGGATGAATATCAGTGGGATGTGTATCCTGCCTGCGGTGAAAATATAAGGAACGGGTAAGATGCCCATTCCACAAAACACAAAACTATAATTGCCTTTAATTGTCTCAAAAATATCTTTATTTTCCGCTCAAAACTGAATCTAAAATTGCTTGAGCTGCACGACTACAAACTCCTTCTTTTCCCAAAGCATGACGCATTTCCTGATAATTTACTATCATTTTTTCTCGGCACTGAGAATTTAATAGAAGTTCCAAAGCTTCAGAAACAATTTTTTCAGGAGTAGCATTTTCTTGAAACAATTCTGGCACAATAGCTTTCATTTGTACCAAATTTGGTGGCGACATAAATGGAATTGAAAATCTCAAAATATTCCTAGCAATCCAAACAGTTATTGGATTAACTTTATAAACTACTACTTGCGGTACATTTAGCAAAGCTATTTCCAAATTTACAGTACCAGATTTAGCGATCGCTAAGTCGGCTGCAGCCAGAATTTCTAAATTTTTACTTTCTTGTATTTCTTGATTATTTTGTGGCAGAGATGGATAAATTTTTGCCTGTAGTTGATACTTCTTAATTGCCTCTTCAATAGGATGACGATAACTTTCTAAAGAAAGAGGAATTAGAAAATGAACTTGAGGTAATTTTTCCTGAATTATTTGTGCTGCTCGA
>NZ_JAAHGK010001783.1:0-1097 GCF_010672505.1 Okeania sp. SIO2B9
ATTTTCATCATTGTTACCCACAGGGCAGCAACCTCAAATCCCAGTTTTTCCTACTTTATGTGTAAGTCCTGACTTTGTTTTTGAGTTATAAATTCTTAATTTTTTGGCTTTCCTAATGTGAATCTAGGGTTGTTTCAAAAATCTTTAATTTATTAGGACGTATGCATTCAGCCGTCAGCTATCAGCTATCAGTTATTGCTTTTAGTTTACGATCAAAGCTTTATTAATTGTATCCCCACAAAAGTTAGTTCCCTTGACCTTAAAGTTAGTTGTTAATTTAAACACTGTTCTTAAAGAGAAAGTCTTTTTGCTGATAGCTGACTGCTAATAGCTGTTTGCGCAGCATTCCGTAGGAAATGCTTACATTAGGACTATTCATAATAGTATGTTACTTTTTTTATACTAAAAGTTATTTTAATTAATAATTAACAGTTGAAATAAATATTATTTAGCCTAAATTTTCTCTAAAATATTAATATAAATCTTGAAATATAACCATGCGAGAACTTTATCCACCCATTCAACCCTATCAAAGAGGCAATCTCAAAGTTTCCGATATTCACACTATTTATTATGAAGAATGTGGCAACCCCCAAGGTAAACCAGTAGTCTTTTTACATGGTGGACCAGGTGGTGGAATGATACCTCTTTATCGTCAATATTTTGACCCCAAAAAATGGCGAATTATACTATTTGACCAACGAGGTTGTGGCCGTAGTACTCCCCATGCTGAACTATCTCAAAATACTACCTGGGATTTAGTCAGTGATATAGAAAAACTACGAGTTCATCTCAGTATTGAAAAATGGGTGGTGTTTGGAGGTAGTTGGGGAAGTACTCTAGCATTAGCTTATAGTCAAACTCATCCAGAAAATTGCATAGGCTTAATTTTACGAGGTATTTTTATGGTGCGCCCGAAAGAAATTTCTTGGTTTTATCAAGAGGGTGCAAGTAATATTTTTCCTGATGCTTGGGAGGAATATTTAAAACCTATTCCTATAGAAGAAAGAGGTGATTTAGTTAAGGCTTATTACCAAAGATTAACCAGTACTGATGAAAAAGTTCAATTAGAAGCAGCACGCGCTTGGTCAATTTGA
>NZ_JAAHGK010001784.1:0-1095 GCF_010672505.1 Okeania sp. SIO2B9
TCAGCTTCGGTTCCTGGAGCAGGGGCGCCGGGTTCTTTGCGTGGAAGTCGAAGCGCGCGATCGCCAATTTTGGGAACTGAACAACCCGGAAGATGTTTCTCGATTGGAAACGATGCTTCGCGACGCGGGTATCGAATAGTCGAAGACGCGCAATAATTCATCGAACGCCTGCCATGTTCGCTTAGAATACCTTGAATTTTCCGCGAACATTAGGCAAACAAGACTTGTTAACGTACACACACTGGGAGTTTTGTTACCGTGTATACTGTTGGGTGCCGAGTGCTTCACGCCGAAAATTTTCACTTATTTAACGCCTTTGCATTAAGTCAGATGTCACGCATTTATTATTGCGCGGACACTGGAATTGAAGGAGGGTTACGCGGGTTTTCGCAACCTGGATACTGCTGAGGTTGATAGATTAGGACAATCTTGGGCGATTTGCCTGAATTGTTCCGAAAACTGCCAAAACTATAACATTTTTCGCACTTATCGTGGCTATATGCGTGTCGGGCACTTACGCTCTCCGATCACGCAGACAGGTGGTGATGTGCGTGCGTCGTACTAAGGATAAGACATGCAAACTAAGGTAACGAAAGCGATTTTTCCCGTAGCGGGCTTGGGCACACGGTTCTTGCCGGCAACCAAGTCGGTGCCAAAGGAAATCATGACGCTCGTAGACCGTCCGCTCATTCAATATGCGATCGATGAAGCGCGCGCTGCGGGAATTACCGAGTTTATTTTTGTCACCTCGCGCGGCAAGGGCGCATTGGAAGACTATTTCGATCATTCTCCCAGCCTCGAAGCAGAGTTGGCGAAGAAGGGCAAAACAGAGCTTTTGGAAGTGCTCGAAAATACCAACATGGACAGCGGGGCCATTGCCTATATCCGCCAGCACAAGGCGCTTGGGCTGGGTCACGCGGTTTGGTGCGCGCGCCGTTTGATCGGGAATGAGCCATTCGCGGTGATCCTGCCTGATGACGTAATCGCCGCTGAAACGCCCTGCCTTAAACAAATGGTGGATGCCTATCAGGAAACTGGTGGAAATATGGTGGCCGCGATGGAAGTTTCGCCGGATAAAACCTCCTCTTACGGGAG
>NZ_JAAHGK010001785.1:0-1091 GCF_010672505.1 Okeania sp. SIO2B9
TGTAATTTTGAACACCGTGTAGACGGTGGGGTATTAAACCCACAAAGAAAATGATAACTTTTTTCACATATCCAGAATTCTGAGGGATTACAATTTTTTTTGGTGAGACAAAACCCTGGACCATCCGGTTAGCAATATGTACGACAGGAACTTCTTTTACTTCTTCTCTAGGTCGCCAATAGTCTAATACTTCTTGAGTAGATGAGTCGCAAAATAAACATATTTCTCGATTAATTCTATGTCCGGCTTCCCCATATTCTGGATGTGGTTTGATAAATACTTTTGTGGCATTCATCCCAATAATAGAAAACAACTTTTCTTGAGGTTTTCCAGGTGATTCTATCCACCAAACTTCTCCACCCCAGTTATAGTAAAGTTGTTTACCATGATTCTCTCTATAAAAATTTAAGTTATCAAATTCATAGTCATTAAAATATTCATCCATGATTAACTCCAGCTTTCTATAGCAGTCCTATTTTATTTGTGTATAAAAATCTTACCGCTTTTAGGGAACAGGGAACAGGGAACAGGGAACAGGGAACAGGTAGAAGTTTCAGTTTTTTTATCTACTTTTTGATTTGTCACAACTTATTTAGGATTGCTATATAAGTTATTTTTGTAGTAATTGATCGTTGCTTATTGACTATTTAGTAATTAAAATTAGCTCTGAATTATAATTTTATCTTTCACATTTAAAGTATGTCTGAAAAGTTAGACGAAAAAACAAAAAAAAATCAAGCTGATAGCTGATAACTGAATGCTAATTGCTATATTATGATAGACAAAACATTATATCAGCAAACGAATGGTCAATCTCACCAAAAAACTCCTGGAAGCAAAAGACTGGGTTAAAGTGCGTGCTAGTACCGACGCTCAACAATCTTTTCTGACTTGGCAGGGTTCGGTTTATGCCTTTATTCCTGGGGAACCGAAACAGCATTTGTTCCAAATAGTAGGGATGAGTGTGGCCAGATGTGTTCCGAGGTCGGAGGGAGGTTGGGATTTTACTTCTAGGGAACTAACATTTTATCTTGACCCCTGTTTCGGGGTCAAGATAAAATGTTAGTTCCCTAGAAGTAAAATCCCAACCA
>NZ_JAAHGK010001786.1:0-1086 GCF_010672505.1 Okeania sp. SIO2B9
TGAGGCTTTAAACCTTAATTATTCTATAAAATTTTAATCAATTTAGATTAGATTTTTTGATTTAGTTAATCTCAATCTAATTTAATCTCCCAGAATAATTACGTTATTACTAAATACATACAACTTCTGATGGAAAAATTTCGGAAATTTATATTTAACTTAATATGTAAGCATTCAGCTATAGCATTCAGTGTTCAGCTTTTCCTGTAAAATGCACTCAAGTTCAGCTTTTTAATTAAGGAATTTCTCTTTGAACTTCTACTACATTTTTAACTCATAAATTGAAGCACTATAACTAGAAGTATGAGTTATTAATATAAGCAATTTTGTAGTAGGAAATATATTAGATATGACTTAAAGCTGATAGCTGATAGCTGACTGCTGTTTGCGCAGCATTCCGTAGGAAATGCTTACCTTAATATAGAACGATAAAGGGGCTGATTTTTTACTATTTCTATCCAATTTTGAATTGCTGGAAATTGGTTTAAATCAAATCCTCCTTCATGAGCAACATGAGTATAAGCAAATAAACAAATATCTGCAATACTGTACTGCTCCCCTACAAAAAATTGATAATTTTCTAAATGTTTTTCCATGACATTTAAAGCCGCATAACCTCCTACTTGTTTTTGCTTAATTTCTGCTTGATACTCTTCTGCTTTTCCTAAAATACTTATCCAATAACGAGAGGTAGCAATATAAGGTTCATGGCTATATTGTTCAAAAAATAACCATTGCATAACTTGAGCTTTTTCCCATTTATTGGTTGGTAAAAATTTTGTTCCTTCACTGAGATAAAAAAGAACTGCATTAGATTCAGATAAATATTTTCCTGGTTCTATTTCTAAGACAGGTATTTTACCATTAGGATTTTTTTGTAAAAATTCTGGGGTACGACTTTCTCCTTTTGTAATATCAATTTCAATTCTTTCAAAAGGGATTTCTACCAGTGGGCGGCGGCCAAACCTGTCTGCTGCCCAGCCAGCCGCCAAGGAACTTGCACATCCTGACACCAGCCACAACGACACTAAAATGGTTTTGCGTTACCGGACTTGATCGTTGTTAGGACATTTCTTTTACCCAAAG
>NZ_JAAHGK010001787.1:0-1085 GCF_010672505.1 Okeania sp. SIO2B9
TCCAACTAATTCCATCATGGAATTAGTTGGAATTATATACACAATTCGCTTTGTTACTGGCGACCTATTATTTGCTAAAAATCGGCAAAAACTGTCTGAAAAAATTAAATTGACGACAGAAGATATATTTGGCAAAGATGTTTTATTACCCAAACGGAAAACATCAACAGATAATACGGTTAAACAGTCAGCAACTTTAGTCTCACCAGAAGGAGCTTATTTTCCTCCCCAAAAAGTGGATTTGACCCCTGTACCACAAGTACAAGTAGTAGAAGCAGAAACTTTACCTCAACAACCTAATAATATTAAAGCCAAAATAGCTGGTAATGGAGTTGATGAATTACGTTATCTGTTTATTACTTCCCAAGTAGAATTATTAGAGTCTGCAGAAGCTTTAAGTAACCTTGAATATAAATCTATTTCAGACTCTTTAGGAATAGGAGTAGTCAAAGCAGATGGAGAGAAATGCGACCGCTGTTGGAATTATTCTACTCATGTCGGTGTTTCTTCAGAAGACCCCACAATTTGTGAACGTTGTGTTGCTGCTTTAGCAGGGGAATTTTAATGTGAACGTTGTGTTGCTGCTTTAGCAGGAGAATTTTAAATAGCAGTCAGCAGTCAGCAGTCAGCGGTCAGCATGATTGACTTTTTTTGACAACTGGTAACTGATAACTGATAACTGATAACTGAAATGACCCCACAATTTGTGAACGTTGTGTTGCTGCTTTAGCAGGAGAATTTTAACTGTATCAGTCCAGTAGTAGTCCAGTAGGGTGCGTTAGCGATAGCGTAACGCACCGAAACATCATAGAAGGCTGCTTTAGCAGGAGAGTTTTAACAAAAAGCAATCAGCAGTCAGTAGTCCAGTAGTGGACGGAAAATGCAAAATTGCATCTTCAACATAATTTCTGATTATCTTTGGGTCTACCAAACAAAAAAACAACCCTGATGCAATTTGCCATCAGGGCTAATAATGTTTTTCGTTGCGTTTTTCAATTTTCCTTTGATATTCAGGAAGTTAATCATATTGAATGTTAATTTATCTGATTAATTTATCTGATTTATTAAAACTTAAAACCAAGCTT
>NZ_JAAHGK010001788.1:0-1085 GCF_010672505.1 Okeania sp. SIO2B9
GATGGTGCTAGGCCTACTTGATTTTAAACATTTAGAGAAAGTTAAATCACCTTTTCAATCTTTGTATAGAAACTTGTTATAATCTAAGAAATAATATAGTTTTTTCAATAAAATGTAAATCTATAACGTGGTTTTTTATCATAAAAAAATGCTGTATTAAGTAGCTCTTCCCTTTTATTTTTCAGAATTTAATACTGTTTTTCATCCTTTAAAATTGCTAATTGCCTATTCCTTATTCCCTTTTTAAGAGGATTTGGTTTCCGCATCTCAAATAAAAACGCTATATCTCTAATTATGTTAGAAATCAGATTAGCTCAAACTCCTGAAGAAAGAGAAAAAAATTTAAATTGTGCTATCAAATCTATGTAGAATAACTAGGATGGTTGAAAAATTGTCCAAACTATGAACCTAACCACGAACAAAAGAAAGTAGAAGACACATTAGACTTATGTGCTAATTTATTTGTAGCTTTTAATAATCATGAATTAGTTGGTACTGCTCGATGCAATTATGCTAAAGATTTAGATTCAGACTATTATATAAAGTTTTATAAGATTAGTGAAACAGTAGGAGATGCAAATGTCTTATCTACATCAATTAGTAGGAGATTTATGGTTAAAAGTTATCTTAGAGGAACGCTAATAGCTTTGAAAATAGTGCAAGCACACTATAAACAACTGTTGTTAGATGAAATCAAATTTAATTTGATAGATAATTTAGCATACTTGGTTCCCTTTTTTGAAAAATTAGGTTATCAAACTATTGGTACAATTGATTCTTCATTTTATGAAAGTAGGGTGCTGATGGTATTAGATATAGTGAATATTGAGCATTTAGAAAAAATCAAATCACCTTTGTATAGAAATTTATTAGAATCTAAGAAAGAATATCAATTCTAAATATTTCGGAAAAAAAATATAGAGACGTTAAATAAAACGCCTCTACAAAGTTTGCTGAATTGGGTGCATTTCATATTTGCAAAAATACTTTTTTTTCCTATATATTCCCTATTCCCTGTTGCCTATTGCCTGTTGCCTAAAAGCGATAAATTTCTGGCTTTATTCTTGCCTTGAGATGCTCCCGCT
>NZ_JAAHGK010001789.1:0-1084 GCF_010672505.1 Okeania sp. SIO2B9
TACAAATGTTACCTATTCCACGAGATGAAAAAGTAACTTCTATAGTGGCAGTTTCTGAATTTACGGATGACAAATTTTTAGTGATGTTGACCAAAGGTGGATATATTAAAAAAACACCTTTATCAGCATTTTCTAATATCCGTTCTAATGGATTAATCGCTATTTCTCTCGCTGAAGGCGACCAATTAAGATGGGTAAGAAGAGCGAAAGTTGATGATAGTGTGATTATTGCTTCTAGTTCTGGGATGGCAATTCACTTTAGAACGGATAATAAGCAATTACGTTCTTTGGGTCGTAATACTAGAGGGGTAAAATCTATGAAACTGATCGAAGATGATGAGTTAATTAGTATGGATATTTTACCCAGTTCAATTTTAGATAAAATTGCTGATGTTGATGAGGAAGAATTAGAGCTAGAAGAAGCAGAATTAGAACTAGAAAATGGAGAAATAGAAGAGGAAGAAACTGAAGAAACTACATCAGTTAATAATAGTGGTCCGTGGGCATTAGTTATTACTACTGGTGGTTATGGAAAGCGGGTGCCAGTTTCTCAATTTACCTTACAAAACCGAGGTGGTAAAGGTCGCATTGCTACTAAGTTTAAGAAGAAGAAACGGAAACAAGATAAATTAGCTTCTTTACGAATAGTCAACGAAACTGAAGAATTAATAATGATTACTACTCGCGGAATTATTATTCGTCAAGCAGTTGACGCTATTTCGATTCAATCTCGTAGTGCTACAGGAGTAAGGGTACAAAAACTAGATGACGCAGATACCATCGCAGAAGTAGCTTTAGTTCCTGCCACTGAAACAGAAGAAATAGAAGATATGGAAGAAATAGATGCAGAAGAAACAGAAGATATAGACCCAGAAGATATGGAAGAGTAAGGAGGTAGGGATAGAGAGTTAAATATAGTTATATAATCCCTCCTTCGGGAGTAAGGAGAAAGGAAAATTGTATGAAATTCTACCCTACTCCTTACTATCATCTATTTATAAATATTTATAAAAGGCAATTTTTTTATAAATATTTATAAATAGATGATAGTAAGGAGTAGGGTAGAATTTCATACAATTTTCCA
>NZ_JAAHGK010000179.1:0-8069 GCF_010672505.1 Okeania sp. SIO2B9
GAAGAAAAATTTTCATGAATTTGTCAATCCTCTTCTTTCAAGGAGAGGTAATTATTCATTATTCATTATTCATTATTAATTGTTGAAGTTACCAATTGTGTGATACCATGTCTGGTTATTATAGGAATGTGTAGGGTTAAAATACCCTGGCTCTGATTTTCAACTAATTTTTTGATAGTAGTGCATTCTTGTGGCAGATGCAAAACTCAATTACTAATAGTTTAGCTAGTAATTTTATTCATCATTATTACCAACTATACACCACTACCACTTAATTTCTAAATGAAGTTATCCGACTGGAACTAAATCAACTTCATCTGCACCACCAGTTTCACCTTGACCAGATGTAATTTGTTCTCCATTAACTTCAACAGCTAAATTTGTACCGTCTAAGTTAACATTATAGTCAGTAGCATCAGCAGTATATCCTACACTAGCAACCATTTGCCTACCTGCATCAGTGTATTGGAATCCCATCAATTGATTTTTTTCTTTTTCGTTATCGTAAGACCATATTACCATGTATTGTTGGTCTTGATATTCAAATACTTTAGGCGGACGAGTGGGAACGTAACGACCTGGAGCGCCAAAGCTGGCATCAAGGAAAGGTTGTACTGACTCAGGTTCCACAGTCGCAAAAGCAATATCATCAGCTTCTAGCTCTACTTCTGCGTCTTCAGTTGCTTCTGGATCGGGTTCTTCTTGATCGCGGTTCTGGAAATAATCTACAGCTTTTTTTACACCATACCCAGTAGCTGCTACACCAGCAACACCAGCGACAATTTTAGCAAGATTACCAAATTTCATTTTGTTCTCCTAATTATGATCCTGGATTAATTAAATTTGAGAGATGTGACACTAACCCAAATATTGGGAGAATATCTAGGAAATTTTTGTCCCCTGTCTCAATTTATTAGTAACTCAATCCACTTGATATTAGCAGAATTTGTTGATCACAAACAATTACTCAGGAGCCTATTTTTTTGTCCATTCAACTAAAAAAGGAGGGGTATCAAATGTACCTCTCCCTGAGTTCTATAAAATGCAGCGATTAATAGTCCCCTATTATATCATATTAGTAAGTTTCAACGTGCCAACGATGGTCTTTTTTCAACTGCTTCTGATACTCGCTCCAATCAACATCAAACTTACCAGTCACAGCAGACATTCCTTCATCAATGCCACCTTCCATACCTTTGAGACCGCAGATGTAAGTGTGAGTATTTGGCTTTTGGATGTGGTCCCACAACTCATCAGCGTTTTCTTGAATTCTGTGCTGAATATACATTTTGCCGCCATCTTTATTCTTTTGTTCGCGACTAATAGCATAAGTTACGCGGAAATTATCAGGGAACTGACGTTGCAGTTCTTCAAGCTCTTCTTTGTAGAGAATATTGGGAGTGTAAGCACAACCAAAGAATAACCAGGCCAAACCTTTAAACTGATAATCAGGGTTTTGTTCTCTTTCCTTAAACATCCGCCAGATGAAAGCACGGAAAGGAGCAATTCCTGTACCTGTTGCGATCATAATAATAGTTGCGTCTTCATCATCAGGCAACAACATTTCCTTACCTACAGGCCCAGTAATGGCCACATCTGCACCTTCTTCCATACCACATAGGTAAGAAGAACATACACCATAGATTCTTTCACCTGTTTCTGGGTGATTGTATTCTAGACGGCGTACACACAGAGACACTGTTTGATCGTCAAGATTATCGCCGTGACGAGTAGAAGCGATGGAATAAAGCCTTAACTTATGAGGTTTACCCTTATCATCTGTTCCTGGTGGAATAATACCAATACTTTGACCTTCTAGATAGTGCAAGTCGCTACCAGAAAGGTCAAATACTAGGTGACGAACAGTACCTTCACCACCTTCACGCACTAACTCAGTGCTGGAAAGACATTTGCCGATGAATGGATTTTTGGGGCGATAGGTGTTTACCGGAACATCCTTATGTGACTTAGGTTTAGCTTGAGTCATGGGTTTAGTTGTTTCTCCTGTAGTTGTTTGACCGTTCATTTGAGAGTCTTCACTCACAGCTTTAATGCTGATAATTTTGCCTCCCATCCGTGTAATTCTTTGCATTTCTTGGTTCATGCGGGCATAAGGTACAGTGATATAAACAGTTCCACTGCGACGGATGGGGCTATTTGTTTTGTCAGTAATATTACTCTGACGTAAACCTTCGACTTCGTATACAAAAGTACGACTACCGTATTCTGTATTGGTTTTTACTCCCAATGCAGTTTGAGTTTTCATTAGTTGATTTCTCCATTTAGATAAAGTATATTGCCAAGAGATGATGAGTCTTTTTATTTAAGTGTTTTTTAAGATACTCTGGTATAATGGCCAGTAGGTTTTAAGTCTATATTTCAGAGGTTTAGTGCTGAAAATCTTGTTTTCCTTATGGCATCTTGTTTATTCTCTAATTCATTCTATGATTAGGAAGTAACCTAAAAGTAGAACTACAATAGGATGAGTAAAACTAATATTTTTTTCAGTTGTTTACTCTGATGTAGCTTCTCAAGCTTCAATAAAAAGAGGCAGTATAGTGTTCTGTATTGTTTTTTACACTATGACTAAGTGCTGTTTGAATTGTCATTATTGACCGATCTTTGATTCTGGTACAAATACACTTTTCACCCACAAGAATTTCACTTTTATTACAGCTTGAGTCTCTATATTAAGATGCTTTTAAGTATATGGCCAATACAGAAACATCTTTTTTCACTCTTTATTTATCTCTAAGACATTGTTAATTCTTGGCATTAATCAATTCTGACTATTTTACATATAAAATGCAGAGTGGTCTTAATTTCTTTTAAGTTCTGTAGCTAATTATCAAATTAATAGTCAGTAGTCATTAGTCAATAGCCAGTAGTCAGTAAAACCGAGAGTGCTTTCTATGGAGATTCTCAACCCACCAACCCCATTGGCACTGCGGGTGACGGTGACGGTAAGGATTAAATTCACAAGAGTTGAAGAAGGCAGAAGGGAAAATTGCATGGGGATGTTTTCGACAAACCACTTCGTGTCTGATAACCCCAACCAATTTTAATCACCGTGTAGATGGTGGGGTATTAAATCCATGAGAGATAAAGATAAAAATAAAACAATATCATCAGTCCAATTTATCTGACTTAATTCAGATTTTTTATGAAAATTGGCGAAAATAAATCAACCAAATACAATCACTAGGATTTATAGGTGGAGAGGTAAAAATGCTTACAGAACTGAAAGTCCCTTGATTTATAACGTTTGGCTTTCCAAAAAATGACTTTTGTCTATAGAACTCATTCCAACAGAGTACTGTTGATTAAGCTTTTATTTTCTTTGATCCTTGTAGGGAAGATCCCATTCTGATATGATATTTTACAAAAGTTAGTAATAAAGACTTTAGAGTCAATAGCTTCAAAGTCTGTCCAAAAGTCCAACGACAGTGAGCTGTCTTAGCTTTTTACTGTGTAGCAAAGCAACACTTTCAAGTGAAGTTGTTTTATGTGGACACCAAGTTCATTAGACTTGTCTATTGATTTAGCTTAACCCGCCAGAAAACCTCAAGTCTCTCCTCATTCAGAGGATGTGGCCAGGAAAATGGGTCAGTTTATGATTAAATTTTGATAGAGTAAGTCTAAATGGAGCATTACAGGAATCAACACAGCTCAAGAAATGCTCAGGAACTTGTCCTGGACTCACTCAGAAGCTGAGACTCACCCAAAAAAAAGTATGGGATATGTCATTAAACTTTGTTTTGTGTTAGAGGGGAACTATTGTGAAAAAACCAGATAGAGTAGTATTAATTGGAGTTGCCGGAGATTCTGGATGCGGAAAATCTACTTTTTTGCGTCGTGTAACAGATGTATTTGGAGAAGATTTTGTTACAGTTATCTGCCTGGACGACTACCATAGTCTAGATCGTAAGCAACGTAAAGAAACAGGAATTACTGCTCTTGACCCAAGGGCCAATAATTTTGACTTGATGTATGAGCAAATTAAAGCTCTAAAGGAAGGTCAGTCTATTGATAAGCCAATTTATAACCACGAAACTGGCATGATTGACCCACCGGAAAAAGTTCATCCCAATCATATTATAGTGATTGAGGGTCTTCATCCTCTATTTGATGAGCGCGTGCGATCGCTACTTGACTTTAGTGTCTATCTAGATATTAGTGATGAAGTTAAAATTGCTTGGAAAATCAAGCGCGATATGGCAGAAAGAGGCCATCGTTACGAAGATGTACTTGCTTCTATCAATGCTCGTCGTCCAGACTTTGATGCTTATATTGACCCACAAAAAGCTCATGCAGATGTGGTCATTCAAATTTTGTCCACCAAACTTATTCCTGATGATCAGGAACATAAAGTCTTACGAGTACGCTTGATCCAACGTGAAGGTGTAGAAGGGTTTGAACCAGTATATTTGTTTGATGAAGGATCGACTATTAACTGGATTCCTTGTGGACGTAAGCTTACTTGTTCCTATCCTGGAATTAAAATGTTCTATGGCCCAGATGCCTATTTCGGCCATGAAGTTTCTGTCTTAGAAGTAGATGGTAACTTTGATAACCTGGAAGAAATGATTTACGTTGAAGGACACCTCAGCAATACTGCCACTAAATACTATGGTGAGATGACCCACATGATGAGGGAACACCAAGACTATCCAGGTTCCAATAATGGTAGTGGACTGTTCCAAGTTTTAGTCGGTCTGAAAATGCGTGCAACTTATGAGCGTTTGACTGCTAAAGTTTCTCCAGATGAAAAGGTAGCAGCAGTAGTTTCATAAACATCCAGAAGAAAATTTTCTATCTGAAAAAAAACGCGAGTGGTTAATTTCATTCGCGTTTTTTTGTTTGATAAATATATAGCAGAAGGAAGAAGGAATAAGGCGTTTAGTTATCTAGGCGATTAGTTATAGCAACTGCCATAACTGTTAGGACGCTTGACGCAAGACAAATTCCATAGCATCCTGTAAACACTTCATATCTTTTAGACAGTGACGAATTCTATAGCAACCGCCTGGTTGGTGTTTGACAATTAGTGCGAGCATCTTGCTCACGTTATGAATCATCATAATTACCCGATGTCCTAACTATAGTGGCGACTGCTATATTTACCAGAGAAGGAAGAAGGAAAAATCTGGCGTTGTCTGAGTTTTAAGCTTTTTGATAGGCTAGGGCTTTAGCCAGTAATATCAAATCCACCTAATTGCACATAAATCCAATCAGGTAATAATCAGGGTTTTAAGCTATTGATTTTGAGGGCATTTAACCGGATTTGATATGAGATATCTATCTTATTGCTCAAGCCCTACTACGAGAGCTTCTAACTTATAACTATTCAACCGGACATGATATTCCCACGAGGTTTGTGAACAATTGCTAAATACTTTTTAAACTGTCACAGTTAATTTATTTTTATCAGCTTCTAAACTGTTAAATAACTTCTGCCAAATTTCAGCACTAGCCTGCTTTTCTTTATCTCCTTTTGCCTCAAAAGTTGTATTGCAAGCCTGTATTTCTTCCAAAACTTTAATACAAAGTTCGGCAATATCATCCCGACTAACAATACCTTTAATATTATCACCTTGGTCAAATATTAATGCTTGACCGCCTGGTTGTTCAGTCATTCCACAAGGTCGAATAACAGTGTAATTAATCCCACTAGAACGAATAACTTCTTCTCCTTTTAATTTCCAATTCAACAAACCTTTTAATTGGTCATTAAACTTCACTGCTGGAGGTTGTTCATCTAAGTTTAAACCTGGTCGCCCCGGACGAGTTACACCTGCCGAACTAACCAATACAAATTTAGGTAATTGGTCGCTACCATAAGTTTTAATTGACTCAATTTCTAACTGAAAAAATCCTGGTGTAAATTTAGGATTAAGTTCTCGGTTATATTCAAATTTACTCAACATTAATTGGTAAGAATAAACTTGACTGGGATTAAAAGGTTGAGCATTTTCTACAACTTTGGCACGAAATACTGGTGTTAAATCTTTAAATGGAATGCGAATAGTTGTCCAGATATTATAAACGGTGTCAAAAGAATAACTGTAACCAACTCCATCCCATTTGTCTTCACAGCGGAGGAAAAATTTATAGCGTTTGCCGTCTCCTTTGACTCGGAGTTCGATACCAGCAGCTCCTAATAAATTCATTGGGGGGTCGAAGTTACGGGTACGAACAGATACAAAACCCCCTGAATTGGCAGTTGAGACATTACCGGAGAACATAGCACCAGTATCTGTCAGACGGATGGAGCTTTCGCTGACTCCCCCCATAACGATATCGTCTAATGCTCCCCAGGTTTTTTTGAGGTCTTGGGTGGGGTTGGTGAAGTCAAAGATAATTTTGTTGTTGCTTGGTTGTAGTTGTGGTTTTGCGGCTGCCACGAGATTTTTCATGCCTTCATATTCGACAAGTTGAGGGTCTTCAACAACTTCTGGCATAAAGAATTTGATACCTTGGTAATATTTTTCCCGGTTTGGGTTGTCTCCTTCGACTGGTTGTACTCGCGTTCCTGTACAACAGATGATTTTGCTAACGTTTTTGAATATTTCGGGGGTGAGGGTTTCTGGTTTGGTAATGTCGGCAGTTACTATTTCAACGTTTTTGCCGAGAACTTTCTGAGCTTTTTTGGCATCTCGAACGAGCGATCGAACTTGATAACCCCGCTCCTGGAGTCTAGGTACAACTCGTTTACCAACTCCACCATTAGCACCCACTACTAATACTACTTGTGATTTTTCTGGTGTTTTGGGTGTCTTTTCACCAAATAATTTTTGTAGCCATTTAAAACTCCCAACAAAGGGAACAACCCCAAAATAGGCTAGGGTCTGAAATAGTCTATTCACTTTAGATGTTTGGTTATCAGTCATGGCCATATCCTTAAACTCTAAACTTTTCTTTTACAATATATATTAAGATATATTAAGAAATTTTGCCGAATGGCCTTATGGAGAATTAATTTTTTGATTTTAGGAGGATAGACTATGAGTAACTGGGGTAATACATTTAAAAATAAGGCGTTGCTGAATTAAGGTATGATTGTAGAAAAGTAGCGATCGCGCTCACTATCAAATAATTTATATTATTTGAATAAGGAGTTGGCACATCTCTAAATTTGAGAAGCGTGAATTAATAATTGAATAGAATATCTCAGCATTTCTGACGATTTAGAATAACAAAGAGTTTGACGATGTAACCTTGCTAAATAATGTCTTAATAAGGGTATTTTCACCCTCAACTCGAACCATATATGTTTTGCTAATGATTTGATCTCCATCACTGTTTAAAATTTGGGTAAACTTTCCATCCATCTGTCACATAAAAATAGCATTTCCATTTACTAATAACTTCCCACCCTGGGAGCAAAAGTTTTGGAACTATGGTCTCCTAAAACCCATCCCAAAATACCCTGTTTAAAGTGGTCTACTGCAGCTGCTGTGCCAAATTTTGTTTTTTTTGAGCATACCATAGTTTCCAATTCATCTAATTCTCCTACCTAGGCGAGTTGTCTGTGGATCATAACAATCAGGTAAGAGTTTTCCTACTTGTTTTACCCAATTAATAATTGTGGTATGATGTAGTTTCTTGACTCTTTCAATGCCTCGCTCATCCCATACCATTTACATACATTTTTAGACATTCTTGTTTAAGATCTTGAGAGTAACCTCTACCAGTTTCATAAGATTCTATGAATTGTCGGCCACAATGGACACAAATATAGTTTTGTTTTCCTTTTTTATGACCATTTTTATTGATATGATCTGATTTACATTCAGGACATTGCATAATTTTTAATTCTAATAAGTGGACTTTTTTGGCGTGCGCTCTTTTCCATAATCATACCCGTGCTTCAGCAACGCCAAAAATAAAACTATAGATGCCAAAAATCTGCTAGATGACTATAATCAATATGCCCAAGAGTTTGATGAACAGGTCAAAAATGAATTGTGCGGCACTGGAGAAAACACTCCTGTTGTAGTGACAGCAAAACTCTTTGCAGAAACCGTTCCTGATCAAGAGTCTAATATTTTCATAGACTCTTGATCAGA
>NZ_JAAHGK010001790.1:0-1084 GCF_010672505.1 Okeania sp. SIO2B9
GGCTGTTGCTCATAATAGTCAATAGTTTTTAATCCAAAACCATAAACCTTAAACTCAAATAAATGGTGTAAATTATTGTACTTCCACAAAGTTTCTTTCATTACTTGTAAGGCAGTTATATTCTGATAAAAATGCATTAAATAATATAAGACATCTATATAACCTTTAGGTATTAGAGAAAATGTATGTATATGTTTAGTGTTTCCTTTATCTCTAAATAATCTGAGAGACTCATTCCTTAAATAGCGTTGCCCACTAACTCTATCAAATAGTTTTAAATTTTCTGATTCATAATACCCACTTGCTTCTAGAATTTTATTAAAATTGACTGTATCAATACCATTTTTGCCAATAACAAATCTTTTTAAATCTCTAATCATATAGGTATAGAGAATTTCTGAACCCTTGAGAGTATTTATGCGCCTGATACTACTCATGGATACATGACTCCATCGAAAAGGATCAATTAAAAAGAAGGAATGACCTTTGCGATTTTCAGCTATATTTATACAATGAGAAACAGCATTTTCAAAATCACTACAAATAAATCCACACTGCTCAATTAAACTACCAAAATCTCCATAAATTTCATGTTGTTGTTCATTTACTAATTCTTCTAGAGCTGCTTCTAACATAGAATAATTTTTAAAGCAGTCTATATGATTTTTATTGTTATCTATAGAACCCATTTGGGTTCTCGAAGAAATTAGGCGATCGCCAGGGATTACTTCTAACTTCTAACTTCTGACTTCTAACTTCTGACTTGCGCGTAGCGCTATATCACCCACCAGTAACAGTCACGGAATAATTAAATTTAAAAGGTTTAAAACTTTTTCCATCTTTGGCACTCCCAATAATTTCTAAATCATAAACACCAGCTTTGGGAAAAGTAATTTCTGCTCCTGGTATCTCTTGATATTGCTCAGTATCAATACCTTTTAATTCTGGATTCATTATCGGTTTACTTTCAGCATTACGAGGTTGAGAATAAACATTTAACTGACAATCACATTCACTAAAAGGAACATTTTTTCCACCTTTACGAGTTAAAGCAAACCAGGCAAATCTTCTTTAGCCTGGTTTA